>DATHVL010000313.1:0-5431 GCA_035461325.1 Pyrinomonadaceae bacterium | reverse complement strand
TCGACTGCTGCGTCCTCAGCCTGAAAAAGCATCTGACGAGCCTTCGTCGCTCCGGCGGATCGCTCCCCGAAGGCCTGCCGTCCCGGCAACAGATCTACGTGCAAAAGTGCGACGATGCGCCTCAAAGCCGACGGGGCCGTGGACGGCATTCGAGACCTAAAAATGTTCTTTGCCCACTTGATCGAATCCTGCGGCGCGTCCACGGAGCCGTCCCGCTCCATCAATTCCGCGATCTTTTTAATATTCTCGTGCGAGTTCATCGTTTCAACGGGGACTTCTTTCCTCAGGATAACAGTGTCCTTTCCAGCTTCGAAAAGACACATTCACCGGCTCAATATTTTCTCGAGTTTCTTAAGGCATCTCGACCGCATCGGGCTGATCCCGGTGGCTTCCACGCCGATCTCTTCGGCGACTTCGGCATAAGATGCCGCAACCGTACGAACGTAGAGCATGGCGATTATCGTTCGACACCGTTCGTCAAGTTCGAGAATCGCTGTCCTGATCAGATGCTGCTGTTCGAGTTCCAGAAGAATTTGATCGGCGAGCGGGGCGGAATCGGCTATCCGTTCCATTTCAAGTTCCATCTCTTCTTCGTCAGCGGGATTCGAGAATCCCTTCTTACGGCGGATGAGGCCCCATGTTTTGAACTTTGCCGTGGTGACGATCCACGAACGGATCTTTTCGGGCTGCTCGATCGAGTCGAGCTTTTCGAGCAGAGTGACGAACACGTCCTGAAAGACGTCGGCACACTGGTCGTCGTCGAGGCCCGCCCGTTTCGGCACGGCGTATATCAGCCGTTGGTACCGATCGACCAGTTCGTCCCACGCAGTATCGTCGCCTCGACGGCAGGCAGCGACAAGCCGAGCATCAGAGCGTTCGATGCCGGTTGCAGGAAAGGTCTCCCGTTGATGTCGAGGCTCGTCATTACTCATTGCTATCCTGAGATTCTGCAATGATGCAATTAATAGGTCTATTTAGCAAGATTTGAGGTTTGGACCGTGGGGCCGGGCCGGACACTTATTCACGGCGGGCTGGAAGTTCGCGGCTAAGCTCTTCCGGTGTAAGGTCGCGGTAAGCGCAGACGCGGTTGCGGCCCTCGCGTTTCGCTCGATAGAGGGCCGAATCGGCCATTTCTACGAGCTCGATCGGGTCGGTCGAATCGTGTGGAAACGATGAGATGCCGACGCTGATCGTGACGCGATGGGTTTGATCCGGCCGGCCGTGACGGACGACCGTGAACTTTCGATTCTCAATGGTCGTGCGGATACGTTCGGCGGCAACAAACGCCTGAGGCAGGTCGGCGTCGAGCAGACACGCAGAAAATTCTTCACCGCCAAACCGGGACGCGGCGTCGCCGATCCGCATTATCTCGATGATGCAGACACCTATCTCTTCAAGCGTTTTGCTGCCGGTAAGGTGGCCGTAGATATCGTTGACGCGTTTGAAGTGATCGACATCCATCATCAAAACACAGAACTGACGGTCCTCCGCCCGAGAGCGTGCAGTCTCGCGGCGAAGCTCCGAAAAGAACGAGCGGCTCGACAGCAGGCCGGTAAGCTCATCGTGCGAAAGCAGGCGGTGGATCTGTTTATGATATTCACGGTCGATCTCGTCATGAAGGTCAAAGCGAATGATATGTTCGCCGACGGTGATCTTGTCGCCGTTGTGGATACGCTCTTCGCGGGCGATACGGTGGCCGTTTAGAAAAGTGCCGTTTCGCGAATTGAGGTCTGAAAGGAAATACTCCTCGACGCCTGATCCTCCGTGGACCGTACGGATCATTGCATGCTGGCGAGAGATCTTTGAATCGTTAATTCGGACGTCTGCTTCCAGGGCGCGGCCGAGTATTACCTCCGAGCGCTCAAGCGGGATCGGCACGGCCAATAGTTCGCCGCTTAAAAAGACGAGTGCAGGCCGTAGATCACTGGCTCTTCTCTCTGGTCGTTGCATAGGGTCAGCGAGGCGGGATGCGCGGAATCGCCAATAAATAGGATAACGTAAAGCGACCTATCATTTCCATAGCTTTTTCAAGGAAGTTTCGCGGGCCCTGATCTGCGTTGCGGTTTCGCCTTCCGGCATCGCGGGTTATAGGATATATCCGGTGCACGCACTCTTTGTAAAGCTCGGAGCGATCGGCGATATCGTACACACCCTTCCGGCACTGGCCGCGGTGCGCAGTTCGCGGCCGGACATCAGGATCTCCTGGGTCGTGGAGACGCGTTCGGCAGAGATACTGCGAGGCAATCCGGCCATCGATCACCTCATAGAAATAGACACTCGATCCTTAAGGAAAGGGAATGTGGTGACGGACATTCTACCCGGCCTAAAGGAACAGATGCGGGGGCTAAGGCGTGAGAGGTTCGACATCGCTCTCGACTTTCAGGGGCTGATAAAATCTGCCGCCGTCGCCAAATTCTCAGGTGCACCGGTACGATGGGGGTTCGACAAGGCGAGCCTCCGGGAAGCGGCCGGACGAGTGTTTTTAACGAATACCGCTGCGATACCGCCCGGGACGCACGTCATATTGAAAAACCTGATCTTGGCCGAAGCGGCGCTGGGTGTGACCCTACCAGCCCCCACGGAGCTTGAGTTTCCAATGTCTGAGGATGCCGTGGCGTTCGAGGAAGCGGAAGCGATCACCGAACGCATCGGCGGAGCATTTGCCATCCTCAATCCCGCCGGCGGGTGGGTTACGAAGCTTTGGCGAGCGGCTGATTTTGGACGGCTCGCGGATCTCATTAACGAACGGTTCGGGTTAGCCCCAATTATCACCGTCGCTCCAAATGAAATGGATCTGGCCAACGCAGTACTTGCAAATTCGCGGTCAGGCCGCGCCATTATCGTGACTCCGACCCTCAAAGGTTTT
The DNA here is from genome assembly GCA_035461325.1 of Pyrinomonadaceae bacterium. GTDB lineage: Bacteria > Acidobacteriota > Blastocatellia > Pyrinomonadales > Pyrinomonadaceae > OLB17. The sequence goes on along the minus strand of DATHVL010000313.1, from coordinate 2,565 downwards.
TACGAATTGGCACGGCGCAGCGAAGTTTACGTTGGCGGTGATACCGGGCCGACGCATTTAGCAATAGCCGCCGGAGCCCGCGTCGTGGGGATCTTTGGCCCAACGGAGTGGTGGCGTAACGGTAGCCTAAACCCGGACGACATTTGCGTCGAACGCGTCGACATCGGCTGCCGAATAGACTGCCATCGCCGCACTTGCAACAACTGGATCTGTATGGACATTCCGGCGGAGCGGGTTGCCGATGCGGTCGCCGAACGCCTCGCCCGCGTTTGACAAAGAACGCCCGCGAGCCCAGAGTTCTAACTTTTCATGGCAACAGAACGAAAACGTCTGCTTCAGCGCTTCAGGGTTCCGCTCGGGTTCCTTCTCTCGGCGGTCTTCATCTTACTTGCCAGACCTACGGGTCTGACGCTGATCGTCGGCGGAGCGATCGCGGCGATCGGGTTGCTTATCCGTGCCTGGGCGGCGGGGCACATCCACAAGTACGAAAAACTTGCGGTGAGCGGTCCCTATGCATTTACGCGTAACCCTCTATATCTAGGGAGTTTTGTCCTGGCCGTCGGATTTACGATCGCCGCCGGCGTCTGGTGGCTGGCCCTGATCACGGCGGCGCTATTTTTGGGCATCTATTTCCCGGTGATGCGCGTCGAAGAGCAAGACCTGAGAGAGCGGTTCAAAGGCGAGTTTGATGAGTTCGCAAAAAACGTCCCGTTATTTTTCCCGAGGCTTACGCCGTGGAAAAATCTCGACTCACGGTTCGATTTTCAGCTATACTGGAAACATCGTGAATATCAGGCCGCAATGGGGTTGGTTCTGGGTTTGGCGGTGCTTGGTTTAAAGGCAGCCTATCTCTCGTGAGCAATTGATGCGTTCGATCTTAGCAATTTTTCTTTTTATCGCGGCTCTTATAGCCGCGGGGTCGACGAGCGCGTTTGCGCAGCCCGCCAACGGCAACGGGACCGCAGCGGTCGCCAAAGAGCCCCGGCCCAAGGTAATGCTTCCGTTTGCGGCCGGCGAGGTCATTACATACGAAGGCAAGCTGAGCAAATTCATCAGCGGCATCTCGGTGGCGGAACTGACATTCACACTCGACCAGGCGACCGACCCGGAAAAACTGCTTGTAAAGGCCGAAGCTCGATCAAAGGGAGCACTACTCTGGCTGCTTAGGTTCAGCTTCTTACAGCAGATCGATTCGACAATGGACCGCAACGAGCAGTTCGTGCTCGCGACAGAAAAACACGACGTACAAAAAGACCGTGTACGAAACAGCCGTGCCGAATTTAATTACGATGACCGGCGCGTTACCTATGTCGAATCCGACCCCAACGAGCCAATGCGTCCGCCGCGTACCATCGCTTCGGAGATATCGGGCGAGACTCATGACATGGTTTCCGGTATCTACAAGTTAAGGACGCTGCCGCTTGAAGTTGGCCAGACCTTTGAACTTTCGGTCAGCGATTCCGGCCTGGTGTATCAAGTGCCGGTGAAGGTTACGGGCAAAGAAGAGATCAAGACCGATATCGGGCGTGTCTCGTGCTTTATCGTGGAGCCTCAGGTATTCGGGCCGGGCCGCTTGATCGAAACCGAAGGCTCAATGGTTATCTGGATCACCGATGATGCCCGCCGCATCCCTGTTCGCTCACAGGTGAAGGCATCGATAGGTAAGCTCGACATCCGCTTAAAATCTTTCAAGGCCGGCTCCTAGGATCCCCGTTATAATTTACGCCCTTCTTGTATGTTGGCAGAAAAGCCAGCATAATCTCGTTTTATCTATATGAGTGAGATGTCGATCAGGCCGCCGGCAATATCGTCGGGGGAATACATATCTAACCGGCCCACACTTTCCGAAGAGGAGGTGGTGGCTGCCGGGGCGGCTGCGCCGTTGGAAAGCGATGCCGCGGCTTCTCCTTTGTTCGAAGTGCTCGCGAGTCCCGCGCTGCCGCGGCTCGAGCGGAAGAACCGTGCTCGGCTTCAGATGCAGTCGCCGAATCGTCTCCATTTCTATTGGACCGTCGGGCCCGACCCTTTTAAGACCCTCTCAATAGCCGTGCCCGGTGCCGAAAACTACACGCTTGTTATGCGGTTGCGTGATATGGGCCGCGATGCAGAGGAACTGCACCCGGTCGAGGCGGAGGGCTCCTGGTGGTTTCACGTCGAGGCAGATAGCGAATATATCGCGGAGATCGGATTTTATGCACCGAACCGCCCGTTCGTGCGGATCCTGGCTTCGAATTCGATAGTTACTCCGCGGAAAAGCCCATCACCCAGGATGGCAAATGAGGCTCAGTGGCGCGTTCCGTCGGATAAGTTTGCCCAAGTGCTGGACGCTGCGGGGTTCGAAGAAGATGCGTACGATATTGCCGCCGGCATTGATGCCGAACCGGATAGGGACGCTGCAATGGCTCTATCATTGATCATCGGACGTTCCGTTCAGGAACGCCATGCCTTTGCAGCGGACGTGATCTGGCGCCTTGTGCGAGCATTTGCCGGGGGAGCCACGCTCGAAAAATTACGATTCGAGACCAGCCCGGCACTTTTTGCGATACTCCAGGAACGCGTCGGCGA
>DATHVL010000312.1:0-3170 GCA_035461325.1 Pyrinomonadaceae bacterium | reverse complement strand
TGCAGCATTTCAATCCCTGACCCGCCGCACGGACGAGAACGCCGATAGCGGCGGTGGTCTTGCCCTTGCCGTCACCGGTGTTGACCATCAGCAGGCCGTGGGTCTTTTCGCGATAATCCTCGCGACGCCACTTATAACGTTTTTCTTTTTGCTCCGGCATTGATCAATTTTTTAGAAACCGTTCGACCGCACGTGTTATATACGCCGGCGCTGTGGCCGGCACACAAAATACATTGGCTCCGATGTCATCGCGATCGAAGCCATCTATCCTTATGAGAACTTCCCCGGGTTCATCCACCTTGTAAAAGGCATAGTCCGCCCGGGCAGCAATGAACTCGATGAGATCGTTGGGCGTGTATCCGAAGTTTCGGGTTTGTGCGAGCGCCATTTCCATCAGAATTACCGGCGGCACCTTTTGCTCAAATAAACCCTCAGCTCCACGGAGAAACATCATCTCGGCCCCCTCAATATCAACCTTAACAAAATTAATATCGGGCGAGCTCCGATCAGTCAGATATGCGTCGAGAGTTGTCACTCTACATTCGAAAGAGGAGGCCCCCGATCCCCCTTTCGAGGACAAAGAGGCATGGCCCGAGGGCAGGTCTTTGAACACATTGATCTGTGCTATGGCCTCTTGATCGCCCAGTGCAAAGTTATTTACGAATATCCGATCCTGATTAGGGGCAAGTGCCCGGTTGCGTTCGAGTTCACGGAAAGTTTGAGGTACCGGTTCAAACGCGTGGACCTCGCCGGTTCTACCCGAGAGGAGCGACATAAGTGTCGTGTACCAGCCGAAATTAGCGCCCACATCGATGCACACGTCGCCTTCACGAATCATTTCGCGGGCTATCGCTGTGATAAATGTTTCGTACTCACCAACAAAGTAAACGCTTTCCTGCATTCCTGTGGTGAGATCGACGACCATTTTGCGGCCGTCCTTGATCTTCGTCGGCAAGGCTCGAGGTTTTTCATGAATGAGATCTAAAACGGTTTGATAAAGGCGGTATTTTCCTTTTGCGACAGGAGTGTTGAAGGTATAAAACCTGACGGCATTAAGCAGGAGGCGAGTAGCAGCTGACGAACGTTCACCGGTTTCGATCGTTTTACCCATCATACGAACCGCTAACAGTTAAAGGTCAATACGAATTATTGCCATCGAGCCCATTGCGGTTGACCTCTTTCCGGAGCGTCGCGACGATCTCGGCTTCTTTCTGGTCCCAGTCGCCTTCGACACTGCAGCCCGCTGCATTCTTATGTCCGCCGCCGCCGACTTGCTCTGCGACGCGGGCCACATTGATATTACCTTTTGACCGAAGGCTGACGCGGTACTTCCCTTCCGCGACCTCGCGCATATAGACGACCGCCTGAATGTCGCGGGCAGCAAGCGGAATATTGACGAAACCGTTATTATCGCCGTCGACGGCACCGGCCGTCGCACGCATATCGAGCGTCTGGCGCATCCACGCGACCCGGCCACTGGCATCCCGATTCACGGTATTCAGCACCTGCCGCATGAGTTCGATCCGCGACCAGGGATAATTGTAATAAACCGCCTCAGAAATAGTAGCCGGCCGTACGCCCGCTTTAACTAATTCGGAGGCGACCTTAAGTGTTCGCTCGGTCGTATTTGGAAAGTGGAAAGAGCCGGTATCGGTGACGAGCGCCATATAGACGCACTCTGCGACCTCGCGGGTGACCTTACCGCCGATGGCCTTACAGAGATTGTAGATCATCTCGCCGACGGCGGAGGCGGTGGCGTCGATCCAATTGATTGTTCCGAAGTGTTCGCTGGTGGCGTGGTGATCGATGTTAACGGTGACTTCGTTTTCGAGGCCCCGGATGCCGGGACGGGTGAGATCAGAGCACTCGATTACAAATACGGCGTCGTAGTCCTTATCGATCGCATCGACATCGCGGATCTCATCAGCCCCGGGGAGACTCAGGTACGAGGGCGGGATCTCGCCCCGCACAATGACCTCGGCGGATTTCCCAAGCGAACGCAGTATCCAGCAGAGTCCGAGCGACGAACCAACGCCGTCGCCATCGGGCTTGACGTGCGTCGTTATGCCGAAATTGTTCTTGTTTTCAATTAGCTCTACTACTTGACTTAACACAATTTACAACAATGACGGGGCGAGGCCCCGGCCGCATCGGACGCAGCATCTAAGTTTCTTCTTCGGGGATCTCGCCCCGATCCGCCAGGTCTTGCAGAAGTGCACCGACGCGAGCGGCATTCTCTTCGGCAGTGTCCCGCGCAAAATGGAGATGAGGAACGTGCCTGAGGTCCAATCCGATGGCGACCTGCTGGCGGACAAAACCGGTGGCGGTCTTTAACGCCTTTAAAGCGGCGTCAACCTCATCCTTTTCGCCCTCGATCAGCACGTAAACCTTCGCATCCCGAAGGTCTGAGGAGACCTCGACATCGGTGACGGTTACCGCCTCGAGCCGCGGGTCCACAAGCTCAAAGCCGACAACCTCGGCGATCTCCACCTTCAATGACTCAGCCAGGCGCTCCGGGCGACGCATAATTCCTTTCCGTTTACAGTTCGGTGGCCGCGATCCTTTCGATCGTGTAAGCCTCTATTTCATCACCGACCTTGATGTCGTTAAAGTTCACCAGGCTGATACCGCATTCGTAGCCCTGCTTGACCTCGTTGGTATCTTCCTTGAACCGCTTGAGAGAGGCGATATCGCCTTCCCAACTAACGACGCCGTCGCGGATGAGCCGTGCCTTTGCCTGACGCCGGATCAACCCGTCGGTCACGCGGCAACCGGCGATGGTACCGATCCTGGAAACCTTGAATATCTCCTGAACCTCGGCCTTGCCGAGAATAACCTCTTTCTCGATCGCGTCAAGCATGCCGATCATGGCGGCCTTGATCTCTTCTTCGACCTTGTAAATGATCGAGTGAAGCCGGATGTCGACGTCTTCCTGTTTCGCGACCTCGGCCGCACGAGCCTCGGGCCGGACGTTGAAGCCGATGATGACAACGGCCGTCGAGAGATCGTCGGCCTGTGTGGCCGAAGCAAGCAGCACGTCAGATTCGGCGATCGCACCGACTCCGGCACGTATCACGCGGACCTTAACCTTCTCTGTTGAAAGTTTTTCGAGCGTGCCCCGCAGCACCTCGACAGAACCCTGTACGTCGGCCTTGAGGATGATAAGGAGT
>DATHVL010000311.1:0-2739 GCA_035461325.1 Pyrinomonadaceae bacterium | reverse complement strand
CCGGGTACCGGTTGTATCCATCTCCCACCGGTGAACCGAATGCGTTTTCATTCGCGTCTAGCAGAATGCGGGCATAGCCCCCGTACTCATTTCGGGCCGAGGAGTATGGAACCAGCTTTTTTATGTTGTCGCGAACCAGCGGTTCCAGATCAAATGCCATTGGTCGCCTCCAAACGCAAAGTGACGGCTCGCTTGTGGGCTTCCAGGCCCTCTGCTTCGGCCATCAACTCGACAGCAGGGCCAATATTCTTGAGCCCGGTTTGATCCACCCTTTGAAACGTGATCTTTTTGATGAAGCTATCTAGAGAAACGCCGGAAAATACGCGGGCAAACCCTGCGGTGGGCAGCGTGTGGTTTGTGCCTGCTGCGTAATCCCCCAAGCTCTCGCAGGAAAAGTTCCCGAGAAAAACGGAGCCGGCGTTTACAACCTTTTCAGCAAAACGGTCTGCTTCATTTATACAAAGGATCAGGTGCTCGGGTGCGTATAGATTGAGCAAGTCCATTCCCGCGTCCGGATCCTCGACAAGAACGGCGATGGAGTTCTGCATCGCCGCCGTTGCGATATCGCGTCGGGGAAGCGTGGCTATCTGGCTCTCTAATTCTCGAATGACCTCCTCAATAACCGCAAGATCATCGGAGACCAGTACGGTCTGGCTGTCAGCTCCATGCTCGGCCTGAGAAAGCAGATCGGCGGCAACGAACTTTGGATTCGAAGAACTATCCGCGAGCACGGCCACTTCCGACGGCCCGGCTGGCATATCGATGGCGACATCCGTTGAAACTATTTGCTTGGCAGAGGTGACATAGCTGTTTCCGGGCCCAAAGATCTTATCGACCCTAGGAATAGTCTCCGTGCCGTATGCCATGGCCGCGATCGCCTGTGCACCGCCCACCTTATAAATTGTTGAGATGCCGCAAACTTCGGCTGCATAGAGGGTCGCCGCCGCCACCGAGCCGTCGAGCAACGGCGGCGTGCAGATAATTATTTCGCGACAGCCCGCCAGCACAGCGGGAACACCCAGCATCAAAACCGTGGAGAATAACGGAGCCGTACCCGACGGGACATATAGCCCTACGCGTTCGATGGGCACCGAACGGCGCCAGCAGGTTACTCCGGGAGTGGTCTCGATCTCGCGCACCTCTTCTCGCTGTGCTGCGTGGAATTTCGTGATGTTTGAGTGAGCGAGCTCGATCGCAGCTTTGAGACTTGCGGGAATGCTTTTTTTCGCCGCGACAAATTCTTCCCGGCTCACTACGAAAGTATCAGTTTCGACTTTGTCGAAGAGACGTGCGTACTCGCGCAGAGCCGCGTCTCCTTCTTGCCGCACGGTCCGGATGATCGTTCGGACCGAAGTTTCGATCCGCTCCGGACCTGCGGAGGGCCGCTGTACTAACGCAGGCCAATCTTCTCTTTTCGGAAACTTAATTACCTTGATCATAACCAAGGTTTACCTGATCATCTGATCTATCGAAATAACCAGGATCCCCTCGGCCCCGGCCGATTTAAGCTTTTCGATCACCGCCCAGTGATCGTCGTCTGCAATTACAGAGTGGACCGAGCTCCAACCCTTCTCGGCCAGCGGCAGAACGGTCGGGCTCTTCATTCCCGGTATCAAGCGTTCTATCTCGCCGAGCCTTTCATCCGGAGCGTTGAGCAGTATGTACTTGTTCCGCTGTGCCTCGATCACAGCCTTCATTCGAAAGCTGAGCGAATCGAACACTTCTTTCAGACCTTCAGGCAGATCCGGCCGCACTACGAGAACTGCTTCCGAATCGAGGACCGTTTCAACTTCTTTAAGCCCGTTCGTGAAAAGCGTGTTCCCGGAGCTGACTAGGTCGCATATCGCATCAGACAACCCCACCCCCGGTGCGATCTCGACCGACCCGCCGATATTGTGGATCTCGGCGCGGATGTTCCTTTCATCCAGAAATTTCTTCAAAAGATTTGGATAGCTTGTCGCGATACGCTTCCCGTCGAGGTACCGAATATTCTCGAACGTTCGATCCCGCGGAACCGCGATCGACAACCGGCAGCGGCCGAATCTCAGCCTGTTAACGATGGTGAGGCCGGAACCCTCTTCCGCAAGAACGTTTTGCCCCACGATGCCGCAGTCGGCAACGCCGTCTTCGACATACTGCGGGATATCATCGTCGCGGAGAAAAAGTATTTCGAGGGGGTAATTGAACGCCAGCGACTTTAGCTTGCCTTGCCCGTTATCGAACAAGACGTCGCATTTTCTCAGCAATTGAATGGTGCTCTCGCTAAGCCGGCCGGACTTTTGGATCGCGATCTTGAGATTTCTATCAGACATAAAAAAACAGACGGATACTTGAAAACCTGTTATCAAGTTCGCGTCGATTAGATCTTTAGATTTTTCTAGGAATTAAAAGTCAGATCAGTCACGCGCGATGCTGTGATGCAGTGCGTGATGATGGTGATGAAGATTGGTGACAAGGGATTTCATCAATAAATATATTTCTCGCACATTCCTTTTGGATACGCAAGGCCGCTCGCCGGCATCGTGCCTTTCGACTCATCGGCCACTCGGCGATAAGGTCGATGGATCCAGGGACGTCGCGAAGACGCGGATAGTTTCGTCCAGATCTTCCGATGTGTGGGCCGCCGAGACGAATATTGCCTCGAATTGGGAGGGCGGTAGGTAAACGCCGCCCTCGAGCATTTTTCCGAAGAACGCTGAGAATTTGGAAGTATTCGATAGTTTGGCGGTGTCGAAATCA
>DATHVL010000310.1:0-7671 GCA_035461325.1 Pyrinomonadaceae bacterium | reverse complement strand
GCAGGGTCGAAAGAATTCGCGAAAAGCGTGCGACCGCAACCTTGCGCAGGATGCCGCCGAACACCGGCAGTTTGAGCAGCAGCGAATCGATCTGCCAACGGCCCTTCTCGGTCTTGTAGTAAAACTTCGTGGCGATCGAGGTTCCGATGATCCCGACCAGCAAACCCAGTCCGCCCCATCCGGCCAGGAAGCCGCTTATACCCATGACAATTCGCGTCGGCAGCGGCAGAGCCTCACCCGGGCCCAACAGACCGATAAAGATCTGCTCGAACTGCGGGATGACGACGATCATGATGACCGCGATGGCGGCGATGGCAACAAATATGACTGCGGCGGGATAGATCGATGCCGAAACGATGCTTCGTTTCAACTTCACGACCTTTTCGATAAGGGTCGCAAGACGCTGAAGGATCAGGTCAAGAACACCGCCCGTCTCACCGGCCTCGACCATGTGCGTGAACAGCGAATCGAAAACCTTCGGATGCTTTTCGAGTGCAGCGAAAAGCGTGGCTCCCTCCTCAACATTCTGACGGACCTGGCGGAGCACTTCCTTGAAATAAACGTTCTGCTGCTGTTCGGCCAGGATATCGAGGCACTGAACCAACGGAAGGCCGGCGTCGATCATCACCGAGAACTGCCGCGTAAAGACGGCCAGTTCCTTTGCCCCGACCTTCTTACGCCGGCCGAGTTTCGGTATGTTAACCACGCGGCCCTTTTCCGTCGCCTGCGTCAGAATGACCTGTTCGCGGCGGAGCAATGCCCGCAGCTCGTTCTGATTCGAGGCATCGCGTTCACCCGCGACCAGTTCGTTCAAGCGGTTCCGTCCTTTGAATACGTAAGTAGGCATTTCCTTTTCTTAGCTCCTAATGTTTGGTTCAGTGTTCTCGGGCTTCTAGCGTGCTCCGGGGCGTTGGCCGATCGGGCGGCCTTGCGCATACGGACTGGCGTGGTTCGACATATTAGGCTTAACGGTGCCCGCGTATGACTCGTTGAGTCCCGATCCGCGTTCGATCAGTTCCTTGAGTTCGTCGGCGTTCGACGAACGCTGCATCGCGACATCAAGTGTGATCTGCCGTTTGTGAACAAGTGTCGCAAGCGCCTGGTTAAAGGTTTGCATCCCGAACTTGTCCTGCCCCGTCTGCATCATGGAGTAGATCTGGTGGATCTTGTCCTCGCGGATAAGGTTGCGGATGGCGGCGTTCGGGATAAGGATCTCGAGTGCCATTACCCGGCCGTCGCCGCTGGACTTGGGCAGCAGAGATTGACACATGATCCCTTCAAGTACGAGCGAAAGCTGCGTCCGGACCTGTGCCTGCTGCGCCGACGGAAAGACGTCGATGATACGGTTGATGGTCGAGTACGCAGAGTTCGTGTGAAGCGTTGCAAATGTAAGGTGGCCCGTCTCAGCGATACGCAGCGCCATCTCGATCGTCTCAAGGTCACGCATTTCGCCGACCAGCACGATGTCCGGGTCCTGGCGAAGAGCGGTGCGAAGCGCGGCGGCGAACGAGTGTGTGTCGGCCGCGACCTCACGCTGATTGACGACGCAGTTTTTATGATTGTGCAGAAACTCGATCGGGTCCTCGATCGTCAAAATGTGATCGTGACGGTCGATATTGATCTTGTCCACCATTGATGCAAGCGTGGTCGACTTACCCGAACCGGTCGGCCCGGTTACCAGGATCAGCCCACGCGGCTTTTTGCAGAGGTCTGAAACGACCGGCGGCAGCCCTAGATCGTTAAAGGTTTTTATCTCATAAGGGATCGCACGAAACACCGCGCCGACCGCACCCTTTTGGTTAAAAAGGTTGGCACGAAACCGCGACATACCCTTAAGGCCGAATGAAAAGTCCAGCTCAAGGTTTTCCTCAAAGCGGTGCTTTTGCGCGTCCGTCAGCACCGAATAGGCCAGACGCTTGGTCTCGGCGGGCGTCATCGGCGGATACCCGTCGAGCGGCGAAAGGTGGCCATGAACCCGGACCTGCGGGGCCGTGTTCGTCGTCAAATGGAGGTCAGAGCCTCCGGCATCCGTCATCTTCTTTAGAAGTTCCGGCAATGTCACCTGCGAAACGGCGTTCTCTTGTGGTTGTTCAAAACTCATGGTGTTTAATGTTGGGGTGTGATGCGATCAGGGTAAGTTATTCAACGACCGGGGTGCAGGGGGGCAGGGGCGTCGGAGTCGGTCGTTCGCGAATAACGGCCTTGACCGCGGCCTGCTGATGCGGACGCGAGGAACCGTGGATCGATTCGATCACGCGTTCAGATTCGTCTGCCAGGCGTTCGGCTGCATCGGCACGGGCGTTGGTGGCAACGCTATAGATGCGGCCGCCGGATTCAGTGTAATAGAACATCCGGGACTGGATGCTTCCGTCCTTTTCCTGCGACTGTGCGACGACAACGTAAACCGTCTTGCCGCCGACCTCTTTTTGATAGTCATTAACGACCCATCCGTTTTCTTTGATCATCTTGTTGATGACCTCACGGCGAAGCGAAGTCGTCGGTACACCGCCCAGACGCGCTTGCCGCCCGATGGTTACCGTCTCGCCCGTGGCCGGGCCGACTACCGATATGGCCGCCGAACCCACACTGTCGCCGGCGTCGCCGGACACGCGGAATTGCACCTCGCCGTTAGCGGCATCTTCCGGCTTCCAGCCTTCGGGTGCCTTTTCACCGGTCGGGAGGATAGCGGTCGGCTCCTTAACTACAGCCGTTTCATCAGCTGAGGCAGCATCGTTTTGAGCTAGCTCAGCCTCGCGGGCCGTTTCCAAACGCAGTTGGCGAAGCCGCAGCGCACGCTTGCGAGCCGCTACCTGCTTCTTACGCCGCTCCTGCGCACGATAAAGCTGCCACCAGCGCTTGGAGTATTTCTTTACTCCACGCCAGTTTCGCTCTTTCTTTTTGTACGTGCGAACCTTTTGGCTGCCCGCTTCGGCGTACTGGGTCGCGACCGGAATTATCGTGCCGAGACCGATCAAAAGTGCTATAGAAAGTGCGATTGCCCTTATTGCCATAGTAACCTCCAAATAATTACAGGACCGTTTCCTTCAAAACTTCCTCTATGGTCGTGATGCCTTCGCGTATCTTGCAAAGGCCCGACTCGCGCAGCGTGATCATTCCCGTCTCGATCGCTTTCTTGCGAAGCTCGATCGCGCTGGCGCCAATGATTATCAGTTCCCTAAGCTCATCGGTTATTTCCATAACCTCGTATAGGCCGACGCGGCCTTTGTAACCGGTGTTTAGGCACGTTTCGCACCCGCGGCCCTTATAGAGCGTGAGTCCCGCCGCCTCTTCGGGCGAAAAGCCCGCCTCGACGAGCGCCGCTTTCGGGATGTTCGCCTCTTCCTTACAGTCCTTGCAGATGCGGCGGATCAGCCGCTGAGCCTGGATGATGTTGACGCTCGTCGCCACGAGGAACGGCTCGATGCCCATGTTCACCAAACGTGAAACCGTGGACGGCGCGTCGTTTGTATGCAGTGTCGAAAGCACAAGGTGGCCCGTCAGCGCCGCCTTGATCGCGATCTCTGCGGTCTCAAAGTCACGGATCTCACCGACAAGCACGATGTTCGGGTCCTGCCGAAGGAATGATCGCAGTGCCGCGGCAAAGTTAAGCCCGATCTGCTCCTTCATCTGGACCTGGTTGATCCCCTCAAGGTTGAACTCGACGGGATCTTCGGCCGTCATTATGTTCGTTTCGGATGTGTTCAGCGTCTGCAGTGCCGAATAGAGCGTGTTCGTCTTACCCGATCCTGTCGGGCCCGTGACAAGCACCATCCCGTAAGGATTGGCAATATTCCGCTGAAACTTCTCAAGGCTCTCGGGCTCAAAACCGAGCTTCGTCATATCAAGCATCAGCTTGTCCTTGTCGAGAAGCCGGAGCACCACTTTTTCCCCAAAGAGCGTCGGCAGCGTTGAGACACGGAAATCCAACTCGCGTGATCGGTTGTCGATCTTTACCTTGATCTTGATGCGGCCGTCTTGCGGCAAACGCTTTTCGGAGATGTCGAGCTTCGCCATGATCTTCAGGCGCGAGATCAGCGGATCGCGCATCTTCATCGGCGGGTTCATCACGTCGTAAAGAACGCCGTCGATGCGAAACCGTATCCGAAACATCTTTTCATATGGCTCGACGTGAATGTCCGAGGCCCCACGGCGGAGCGAATCAACCATCAATACGTTCACAAGGCGAACGACCGGTGCGTCTTCGCTGGCGCGAGCGAGGCTGGCCAGGTCGATCTCATCATTTTGCTCGATGATCTCAAGCTCTTCGCCATCATGGTCGAAATTGAAGGCTTCAAGTGAAACGTCCAGGTCCGCGGCTGAGAGCCGTTCCTGTCCCTTGCCGTTGCCGTTGGTCTTTGAATGCCCGTTCTTGCCGTTTCGGGATGTATCAGCCTCGATGGCAAATGCGGCGTCAAAGATATCGATCTGGGTTGACCCTGAGTAATATTTGCCGATCGACATCTGGATCGATGCCTCGGCGGCGATCACCGGCTCCACATTCAGCCCGGTCATGAACTTGATGTCATCCATCGCCGCGACATTCGTCGGATCGGCCATTGCCAGCGTCAAAGTCGCACCGACCTTCGAGACTGGCAGGACGGTGTATTTAAGGGCTACTTCCTGAGAGATGAGTTTGATAACATCCGTCTCGATGTGAAACAGGTCAAGATTTATCGAAGGCACGCCGTACTGCCTCGAAAGAACGGCTGTAATGACGTCGTCCGAGATAATGCCCAGCTTGACCAGGTTGGTCCCAAGCCGGCCGCCGCTGGATTTCTGGTAATCGAGAGCCTCGCGTAGTTGCTGCGGCGTCACCAGATTTTCGCGGACAAGAATTTCCCCTAATTTTGCTGACATCGAGTTTTGATCGGTTTCCTTTGAAAAACGCCTCGCGGGATGAGGAAAGGAAGTGTGGTTTAGAGTTTCACGTGAAGAGGTGAACAATCAACGATGATAAACACCGTTGAAGATTCATAATACGTGTTATGCCGGGGTGTGTCAAGAGCTTTCTTTTTGGAAGAAAACCCGTCACTGTGACGGAGCATCAGGCGAAGAAACTTCTATTTCCCGGACCTCGGTGTTTTCGCCGGGCCAGGCAGTTTCGGCCAGCCGCAGCAGCTCAAGCGTCACATCGGCTTTTTGCTTTGCTGTGGTTTCCGGGCGAAAACTGATAAGCAAACGCCGGGCGGGGAGGCTGTCAGATTCGGACGCCGGAGACGTATCCCACGTGGCCTCGGCGATCACCGGAAAGATACTTCGTGTGCGACGGAGAAATACGAGTTCCGGGTCGTATTTATTATTCATTTCATGGAGCTGGTCTTTCAGCGCGGCTATCTCCCGATCACGCTCGGTTTCGATCTCGCTCATCAATCGAATGCTGTCAGCCACAGTGGTCTCAACGTTTGAAGCGACCCGGCGGAACTCATCCGGCGAAAGATTCATCTGCACCAGACGTAGTTCCAGATGACCGATCCTATAAGCTCCCATCGTGCGGACAAGTTCCGCGTGCTGATCCTCACTGACCGCGGTCCCGACCATATATACCTTGAGTGATCCGTCACCCGGGCCGGGCAACACATCCCACCTGATCGGCTGCCGATCGTCGCGGCGCAGCTCGTTGTTAACAAAATTACGCACACCGCGGTCAAAACGAGCCTTCTGGATCACGTTATAAAAGATGAACGCACTCGGAACGGTCAGCAGGACGGTAAAACCGATTATCGCCCATTTGACCTTCGTATCCTCTTCATTGCCGGCAGTCGCGCATTTTGGGAATCTGAGCATTATCGCGATAAGGTAGGTAGCCGTCGCGATAAAAAAGGCATTTATAAAGTACAAATAGAACGCACCCAGAAAAACGGTGGTATCCCAGTTTGCTATGCCGAATCCGGTGGTGCAGATCGGCGGCATCAATGCCGTAGCGATCGCAACGCCCGGTATAGCGGCGGTCTTATCTTTTCGTGAACCGGCAACGATCCCCGCGATCCCGCCGAAAAAGGCGACCCCGACATCCAGCAGCGTCGGTACCGTCCGGGCTTCAAGTTCTTGAGTCAGCGAGCCAAGCGGAGAGACAAGAAAATATACGGTGCTTACTATAAGGGAAATAACGGTCGCACGGGCGAGATTGCCCAAAGCGCTTCTGAGTAGCGCTCGGTCAAGAATGGCAATGCCCAGTCCCACTCCAAGAATGGGCGACATCAGCGGCGAAATGAGCATCGCCCCAATGATAACGGCGGTGGAATTCAGATCCAGGCCTATCGAGGCCAACAATGTCGAGCAGACCAAAAGCCAGATGTTTGCCCCGCGGAGCGCTACGTTTCTGCGAACGTCTTCGATCGTGCCTTCTACATCCGTCCCACCGCGAAGTGACGTGGCGAGCCGGAGATAGCGGAGCCATTTGCTTCCCTTTTCCGCCATTTCAGCCTATCCGAGTGTAGGAATCAGAAACATCGTGGCGCTCAAACGGATCGGGAACGCCGTCCTTGTCCTTATCCTCGGCGAAGAAGTACTTGATAAGCGGCGGGGCGATCAGCGTCGTGGCCACCGCCATAAAGAGAACAGCCGCGAAAAATGATTCGCTGATGACTGCTAAGCCGAGCCCGATCTGCGCAACGACGATACCGACCTCGCCGCGTGGGATCATGCCGACGCCCACCTGCGCCATCTCCTTCCTGCTCATGCCCCACGCACCCAGGCCGCACCCGACAAATTTGGTTATGACGGCAAGCACAGTGATGATCACGGCAAGCATGATACCGTCCCATTCTCGGAAGACGGCCAGGTTAAGCTGCATCCCGATATTCACGAGAAAGAATGGCACGAGAAACTCGGTGACGCCCGAGGTGAGCTTGTGCATTCCGTGATTCTCTTCGGTGGGCTCGGCAAGTGCCATACCTGCGAGGAATGCACCGATGATCGCCGCCACGCCGACATACATCGACGCAACCGAAAGCCCAAGGCACAACAGCAGCCCCGTATTAAAGAAGGGTTTGTCGAGCCTGAGCTTGGCAACACGCGGAGCAAGGCGTTTCATAATGCCCGTGCCAACGGTTGCGACCAGCGCGGTAAACCCGATCGCCAGCGCGGCGGTTTTCACGAGTTCAAGATAGTTGACCTCGCCCACGCTGAGCGCCGAAACGACCGATAGGATGATGAGGCCGAGAATGTCATCGATGACCGCCGCGCCGAGAATGATCCTCGAGGTCTCACGATCAAGCAAGCCCATCGAACCGAGTACCCGTGCCGTGATGCCGACAGATGTTGCGACGAGAGCGGCCCCGATGAACATCGCTTCGACGAACGAGCCGTCCCACCACATGGCAATGCCGTACCCCGCGGCAAAGGGCAGGAGCACGCCCAGGACACCGACCATAACGGCCTTTCGCCCGACCCGAAGGATCGCACTGGGCTTCGTCTCAAGCCCTACCATAAATAGCAGGAAGATCACGCCGATCTCGGCGATCATTCCGATGATCTCTGACGGAGCGACCCACCCGAGAACGCTTGGCCCGATAAGCACCCCGGCGAGTATTTCGCCGACCACCGCCGGTTGGTGCAGGCGCTCAAATATCTCGGCCCCGATCTTGGCGGCGGCCAGCATTATAAAAAGTGCTAAGAGGACCTGTACGTGTTCAACTGAAGCGGCGAGGATTACGGGCATCATCTCTCCTG
>DATHVL010000309.1:0-2293 GCA_035461325.1 Pyrinomonadaceae bacterium | reverse complement strand
CTGGTTCGCTGGTCAGCGGGCCCGAGGAACCCTCGCCTGCGGGGCCCGAAACTACGTTCGAGTTGACGGCGTTATCCGCCGGAGCGGGACCGCAACCCGCCGCGAAAAGCGCTGTGAGTATGAACGCAAATAGCCATGTCGTCTTCATTCTCGAAATTCTAACCCAATCGCCGCTTATCCGTAACCCCGTGTGGTTCCGGACGGGCTAACTGATATAATTCCAACCGTAATGACTGCATTGGATAACCTTTCAGAATCGCAGCTTTTTGCGTGCCGCGTGATCGCCGATCACGCCCGTTCCACCGCCTTTTCCATCGCCGACGGCATTTTGCCGGGCAATGAGGGTCGCAACTATGTGCTCCGCAAGATAATGCGGCGGGCGATCTATCACGGCCGCGAACACCTCGGTTTTAAGGGGCCGTTTTTTTACAAGGTCTGCGATTTTGTCGTCGGCGAGATGCACGGAGCGTTTCCGGAACTCGCAGTACAGCGCGACTTTATCGGCAAGATGGTCCGGCTCGAAGAGGAGCGTTTCGGAAATACGATGACCGTCGGGCTGGGAAAACTTGCGGAGATGGAGATCGGTCGCGATCAGACGCTCAACGACGAACTTTTTCAGCGGCTCGCGAAGCTTTATGACACTTACGGTACGCCGAGAGATCTGATACGGGTTTACCTAGAGGAAAAGGGCGTTGCTCTGGACGAGGACGAATTTCTCGCGCGGTTCGACTCGGCATTGCAGGAGATACAAAAGCAGTCAGGCGTCGGGCAAACGCAGCGCAAGAGTGAGATAAGCCCCATCTATTCCGAACTGGCCGAGAGCGCCGGCACCGCAGTTTTTCATGGCTACGACGCGACGCGGGTTGAGGAGGCCGAGGTGGCCGCGATCGTCAAAGGGGATGCACGCGTAGATGCATTGAACGAAGGCGAAGAGGGCATTGTTATTCTTCGCGAGACGCCCTTCTATGCCGAATCCGGGGGCCAGGTAGGTGACATCGGCGTGCTTTTCAATACGGACGCTCAGCTAAAAGTGATAGACACTTTTGCACCGCTGCCGGGCCTCGTCCTACACAAATCTCGAGTCGACAGCGGATCGCTCAAGATCGGCGACGTGGTCACCGCAGTCGTGGATGAGGAAAAACGCGACGCGACCCGGCGAAACCACACCGCCACGCACCTCGTCCACGCGGCCCTCAAAGAGGTTTTGGGAACCCACGTCAAACAGGCCGGCTCGGTCGTCGCGCCAAATTATCTGCGGTTCGACTTCACTCATTATCAGCCGATGACCGAGAAAGAGGTCCGCGAGGTCGAGGACCTAGTAAACCGCTATATCCTTGAAAATCATCCGGTCACGACGAAAATGATGGCCATTGAAGAGGCGATGCGGAGCGGGGCTGTCGCGATGTTCGGCGAGAAATACGGCTCGGAGGTTCGCGTCCTTTCGGTCGGTGACGGCAAGTTTTCTATGGAACTTTGCGGCGGTACGCACGTGAGAGCTACCGGAGATATCGGAAGCTTCAAAATTACCGCCGATGAGGCTATCGCTTCCGGCGTTCGACGCATCAGAGCGATTACCGGCTTCGACGCATTCGAGCGGTTCCGTGAGGACGAGGTCCTCATCAACCGCTCACTCGGAGCATTGAAAACTCAGCGTGACAACTTGCCCGACGCGATCGAGAAGCTTCAGGACGAGGTGAAACGCATACGCCGCGAGCTCGAAGAGCTTAGGCTCAAGATCGCGACCGGGGGCGGCAGCAACGGCAACGCGGGTGATGGCGACGACATTCGCGAGATCGCCGGCGTAAAGGTTCTCGCAAAGATCGTCGACGGCCTCGACGCGGGCGGCATGCGGCAGCTTTCGGATACGCTGCTTGCCCGGCTTCGATCCGGCGTTGTGGTTCTCGGCCGAAGGGAAGAGGGCAAGGCGGGGCTGATCGTCCGCGTTTCTGACGATCTTAAGGACCGTGTCAGGGCCGGTAATGTGATCAAACAGATCGTCCCGATCCTCGGCGGCAAGGGCGGCGGACGGCCCGATATGGCCGAGGGCGGAGGGCCGCAGCCTGAGAGGTTGGAAGAGGCCATCAACCAGGGCTACGAGATTATTGAAACATTTCTAACGTCGTGACTCGTTTAAACAGATAGTCAAAGTTATTTGAACACCGTCGATCTTCCTGTTACATCTGGGCCGTTGACGGTGTTTCTATTTTGCAGAGAGGTTTGAGGGGCTTTGGCCGGGGGATGAATAATGTATGCGGGAACTCAATTCGGGCGTTATGAGATCCGCTCCAAGATC
>DATHVL010000308.1:0-4602 GCA_035461325.1 Pyrinomonadaceae bacterium | reverse complement strand
GCTTCGCCCTCATCGTTCCACTGCTCCAGGGCGTTCCGCCGCCTCGCCTCCGTGTTATAGCCGTCGATGTTTCTCACGCCATAACCGGCGAGGTCCTGGAGATCTTCGTAAGCCTTCTGTAGGACCGGGCGAGCACGCGAGCTGCCGTCCATGTCCCCAATATAACCTTCTTTCACCATTGCATCGAGGATCGCCGCCGCGCGTCAATAGCCGATCCGCAAATGGCGCTGCAAAAGCGACGTCGAACCGCGCTTTGCATTGACCACGCACTTGAGCGCATCCCAGAAAAGCGGGTCCCGTCTGCCCGGCAGATCGCCGCTGTCGTCAAGCTCCTCGTCGCTCTTCGTGATCGTCGTGTCATAGTCCGGGCGAAACTGTTTGCCGTTGTGTGACTTGATATGCCCGACGATCTTTGCGATCTCTTTTTCGTCTACGTATGCGCCGTGCACCCTTATCACTTGCGAGGTCGCCGGCGGCAAGAAAAGCATATCGCCACGTCCCAGCAGACTTTCTGCACCGTTTCCGTCGATAATGGTTCGCGAATCAACCTTTGACGAAACTCTGAAAGATATCCGTGCCGGGAAGTTTGCCTTTATCAACCCCGTGATCACATCCACGCTAGGCCGCTGCGTCGCCAGCACCAGGTGTATGCCCACCGCTCGAGCCATCTGCGCCAGCCTCGTGATCGATTCCTCGACTTCCTTCCCGCTCACCATCATTAGGTCCGCAAGCTCGTCTATGATGATGACGATATAGGGCAAGATCCGGTGAGCTTCGCCCTCATCGTTCCACTGCTCCAGGGCGTTCCGCCGCCTCGCCTCCGTGTTATAGCCGTCGATGTTTCTCACGCCATAACCGGCGAGGTCCTTGTACCGCCGCTCCATCTCGGTGACGGCCCATTTTAGAGAGATGGCAGCACGTTTCGGATCGGTAATGATCGGTGTCGCAAGGTGCGGGATGTCCGCATACACGCCCAGCTCCAGCCGTTTCGGATCGACCATGATGAACTTCACTTCGTCCGGCCTGGCTTTATATAGTACTGACACTACCAGCGAATTCACCCCGACCGATTTACCTGCGCCGGTGGCCCCGGCGATCAAAAGGTGCGGCATCTTCGCAAGGTCCGTTACATAATTTAGCCCGTCGATGGTCTTGCCCAGCGCGAACGTTAACTTCGAATCCGAGTCCCGGAATTTCTTCGACTCGATGACGTCCCGAAGCTGGATCGTTTCCCGTTGGCGGTTCGGCACCTCGATCCCGACATAGGCCTTCCCCGGTATGCGATCGATCCTGATCGACTCGGCTTTGAGCGCCAGGCAGAGGTCATCAACCAGTCCCGTCACGCGCGAATACTTCACCCCGGGATCGGGTTTAAATTCGTATGTCGTGACAACAGGGCCGGGAGAAATGTTGACCACCTTTCCCGCAACGTTAAATTCCTTCGTCTTCTCCGCTAGCGAATCTGCAATGTCCAGCAGCTCCCTTTCCTTGTGCTCTATATGCGGCGGCCCCTCTGTCAAAAAGTCCGTGCTTGGCAACACATAGCCGTCATAATCTTGCGGAGGTGCCTCCAGTCCCAAGGCCTGGTCCCCTTCGGCTTCCGAGAGTTCGCGCACACCGTCCGCGGCAAGATCACCGGTCGGAGCAGTCTTGGTTATGGGGATCTCTCCTGGCCGTGTCGGCTCTTGCACCTCAGCAATGACGCTGTCGGGCACTGCAATGGTAGGCGGTATGAACTCGTCTTCGCCCGCCGATCCGTTCGCCGCGAGCTCGCCCATCGTCGTCGCGGTCGTCGCCTTCGCATTGGCGCGGGTCTTCGGTGGATCAGCGATCGTTATGGTCGGACTGTCAACGGCGGGCAGGCCCAGTTTCTGTTCGCGGCGCTTCGCCATGCTGTGCTTCGCGGCTTGAGCTTTCTGCTCACGGATCGCGGCCCGTTTCGCCCACCACTCATCGAAATGCACGCGAAAATTTGCCCGGGCCATCTCGAAATTGCCCCACATTCCAAGAAAGCTCAGATCGGTGATCAGTAGCACCGCCACCACGAACATCGCCGTCAAGAATATCGATGCCCCGATGGTCGAAAGCAGATAGGTCGAGCCCGTCGCCACCATCCCGCCGATCAGCCCTTCCCGCAGTTCCATCATCCCGACCAACCCGGTGGATGCGAGAACGAACAGCACGAAACCCACCACTCGGAAGACCTTCGGTTTCAGGCTCTCCGATTGGAAGACGCGCCATGCGATCAGCGCCAGCATCGCCGGCAACAGATACGCGATTATGCCGACCAGCGAAAGCAGAAACTCGGCTAAATAGGCCCCCACCACGCCGATCCAATTTTGTACATCTTCCCCCGATGCCGTATTAAACGTCGGGTCGCTGGGCGTGTAAGAAACCAGACACAAAAATACCAGCACAGCGACGGCCAGTAGAGCGACAGCCACCACCTCATTTATCTTCGAATTCTTAACGACCGGCACACCGCCGCGCTTCTTCACCAGCGTCACGCCATCGTCGAGACAGAAATTCTGCTCGTCGTCCTTATATGTCTTCTTGCATGTCGGGCAATACTTCATCAACTAAATAACTCTTTCGACTCACCCACTAGATTCACTTGGCCACTCACTCACTCACTCGACTCGATAGACTCGATAGACTCGCCAGACTCATCTATCATTTCGCTTTCTTAAACATTAAGAACGTTTTAATAAAGTCATCGATGTCCCCGTCCAGCACTCGATCTACATCCGCCGTCTCGTGCTTGGTGCGAGTATCTTTCACCATCTGATAGGGATGTAGCACATAATTTCTTATCTGCGAGCCAAACGAAATGTCCTGTTTCGTCGCCTCAAGCTCCGCTGCTCCCTCTCGCCGCTTTTCCAACTCCAGCTCATATAGTTTAGATCGCAAGACCTGCATCGCCACCATTCGGTTCTGCAGCTGCGACCGCTGGTTCTGACAAGTTACGACAGTATTCGTGGGTATGTGTGTGATGCGGACCGCACTGTCCGTTACGTTCACGTGCTGACCGCCCGCGCCTGAGGACCGATACGTGTCTACCCGCAGGTCCTTATCCTGAATATCGACCTCGATGTTCTCATCGATCTCCGGCGAGACAAAGAATGACGCAAATGATGTCTCGCGGCTTCCGCCGGAATTGAATGGCGAGATCCTTACAAGCCGGTGTACACCCGCCTCGGCTGACAACAGCCCGTATGCGTAATCGCCTTCGATCCTGAACGTTGCCGACTTTATCCCCGCCTCGCTCCCCGGCTGCTCGTCCAATATCTCAGCCTTAAACCCACGCTGCTCGGCCCATCTCAGGTACATCCTGAGCAGCATCTGTGCAAAGTCCTGTGCATCGGTGCCGCCCGCCCCTGCTTGTATCGAGCATATAGCGTTATTGGCGTCCGTCTCGCCGGAGAGCAGGCTCTGCGTCTCCGCAACTGCAACCTCGCGGTCCAGCCTTTTTATCAATGCCTCGAGCTCTTTCGCCGACTCCGCATCTTCCTTTGCGAAATCGAAAAGCACTTCGGCATCCGAAATGCCGATTTCAAAACTTTTTTGCTGTTCCAGAGCTTTCTCCAGCCTGCTGCGCTTCTGAACCAACTTCTGTGCCGCCGTCTGGTCATCCCAAAACCCGGGCTCCGAGATCAGGCCCTCTGATTCATCGAGTTCCTTTTGCTTTGCGGGGGCGTCAAAGATACCTCCCGAGTTGGAGGACTTTCTCTTTTATTTCTTCGTATTTTGACTGCAGTTCCTGAATTTCCATTATCTATATGTGAGGATCTCTTACTCAGAACGCGTATCTGCCAAATAGTTTCTTATCCCTTCAAATGTCGTTTGCCATCCCGTCTCGCACGCCGCATAGAATTCGTCGGCCACCGGATCTGCCGGAAAGCCGGTTTGCTCTACTCTCAGTGTGCATCCGCCCTCCGTCGGCTGAATTTCGAATCTCGTTATCGAATCGTCAGCAAATTCAAATGGCAGAGGGCCCGTCTTTGCATAGTACTTTCCATACTTCATCGCCAATCGCCGCGGCTCATCAAACTCGACCAGCTCCGCCGTCGAAACATAGTCCGGGTCGTCCTCATCCTCGCCCCACGCCGCCGCCCAAACTCCGCCCTTCTCCTGCAAAACGATAACCCTCGCCGCCCCCCACCATTGCCTGATCGCCGACGGAGTTATCAGTAACCTAAACATCTCCTCCGCCGTCGCGTCGAACCTCTCTTCGTGAATATGCGAGCGAGCTTCTATACCGTTCACCCACTAAATTCGACCTGTTACACGCCGCCCCCCTGGTTCTTCTCGTGTTTACTGTACCTTTTCGCTTCGTTGCGTCATTTGCGGGAAATTTCCCTTGGCCACTCCTGCCCAACTCACCCAACTCACGAAACTCGCCGAGACATACTAAACCACCTCTCATTTCTCATTTTTTATCTCTCATCTATCATCTATCACTTCGACTCCCCCTCACACCCAAAACCACCAGCCCCATCGTCACCGCCAAACTCAACCACGCGAACCAATCTCCAAATCGTACATAAACGGTCCGCCCGCCGTCGCTCCTTGGCACGTCCCAAATCCGCGCGTCCTCAGATC
>DATHVL010000307.1:0-5555 GCA_035461325.1 Pyrinomonadaceae bacterium | reverse complement strand
GCCAGAGCATCTCAGACGCTCCCCTGACCGAATGCGAAGCTTGCGGCGGCGAGCTCGAAAAACAATGGTCGCTTTCCGGTTTTCAGTTCAAGGGCGCCGGCTGGTACGTCACGGATTATGCCGGTAAAAGCTCCGGCAATGGCGACAGCAAAGAAAAAACATCCGCCGGCGAATCAACCGCATCGGCCGATACTGCATCAAAGGTTAAAAGCGACCCGCCGGCAGCGTCCGGCTCGAAGGCCTCAGACTGATTTACTTATGACCCTGGTGCGATTTGCATCGATCGCGATCTTGATAACGGCCGCTGCCATTGCGACCGCCGCGCAGTCGCGCCACGCCGCACGCGGCACGGACAGCGGGGGCACGATACTCACCGTCACCGCAAAACGCACCGACGGGAGTTCAGGCCCGATCCGCTTGGAGAATATTTATCTCTACGAGAACGGCATTGAGCATCGGGTGAACGGCTTTAGCTATGACCCCTCGCCATCCCGCATCGTTCTGATCGTCGACAACTCACTTACACTCGCAGCTTCTACTGAAAAGCTCAGCGCCGCCGTTATGGAGTTCGCCTACGAGATCTACGACGGCGACCAGCTATTCGTCATCGCATACGATGAAAAGCCCGAGATCATTCAGGAGTGGACCGACAGTGCCGACAAGATGAAAGAATCGCTCGCCCTCCTGCGAAAGGCCGGCAATCCTTACCTTTTCGACGCGATCGGCGCCACGCTCAAAGAAGTGCTGCAGCCGCTTATGCCCGGCACTCGCAAGACTGCCGTCGTGGTTATCGGCGACGGGCTTGACCGCGGCAGCGACACCTCGTTCGACCGCATACTGGCCGATCTGCAGATGATGAATGTGACGGTCTACGCTCTTCAGCTGCCCGACCGAACCGGCGGCGCATATCGGCGAAACCAGCCAAAAGCTGCGGCCGTCATCAATAAACTGACCGAGGAGACGGGCGGCCTTATCTTTCCGCTCGATGATCCGCAAGCTGCCGCCAAGGCAATTTGCGACGAGCTTCGCCAGGACCGATATCTGCTCTCCTATCTTCCGCTCAACACCTCGTCCTACGAACCTCGACGCCTGCTGCTTCTGGCCGACGAGGGCATCAAACTCCGCACAAAAACCGCTCAGCCGCCCAATATCAAATAGCGTCTTAAGACGGCCGAGACTGATCATCCCCGGCATTTTGTGTTAATATTCCACGCGTAAGCTACCCCGTTTTTGTCGGAGAACGCCGTGTCAGACTCAAAAAACAACCCGGGCCCGCCCCCGGACGATTTTTCAAAAACAGTCCCCAACGTGAGGCTGCCTGAGGATCCGGGCGCCGTCGATTGGGACAAGACCAATTACAATCTGCCCAAACAGCCGGCCGGCGATGAATGGGGAAAGACCGTTACAAATATCAAGCCGATCGATACGGGCAGCTCCCCCGATTACGGCAAAACGATGTACCCCGGTTCCCAAGATCCGCCGGAAGCCGATTGGGGCGCGACTCGGCCGGGCATCCGCACACCCGACACAGACTTTAGTGATGTCCGCGGTGGCGGTGAACCAACTTACGACAAAACTACGCCTTACTTTCAGCTCCCTGAGGCCGACCGGCAAAAGTATCAAAACCTGCCTCCGACACCCACCGAACAGGCGGCGCAGGACGCAAAAGAGAAAAAAGCGGCTGGCGGTATTCCCGGCTGGGTCTGGGCCGCAGCCGGCATCTTTGCGATGTTCCTTTTCGCAATGCTCGTTCTGCTGGTGGTTTATCTTTTTTTCATTCGCGACGCGAGTTACACGGTATTGGTGCGGAGCGCACCGCCCGGCAGCCATTTCTTTGTTGACGGCAGGCCTTGGGGCCTGTCAAGCGAGGATGGGACTAAGGTGCTCAAACCCCTCGGGGCCGGCATCCGAAAGATCACTATCACGCACCCCACATACGAATGCGAACCGGCCACAGCCGATCTTAAAGACGGTATCGATCCCCCTGCGCTCATCGCCCAATGCAAGGCAATGGCGGTTAAACAGGGCGAGAATTGCGGCACCTTCAACCCCGGCGAATTCGACAAGGCCGAACGCTGTTATAACCAGGCGCTCGACGCTTTGCCTGAAGGCTTTAGCGATGAGGCATTGGTAAACGCCCTGAATATACTGATCATTAATTTCGATACGAACAAATACGACGTTCCGCCGCAGCGTCTCGCCGCTCTGCAAAAAGGTGCCGGTTTTATCAAGAAGCTACAGGAACGGGAGCCGGCAATAATACTGGAAGTTGGCGGCCATACTGATTCCGACGGCTCAGCCGCCCATAATCAGGGGCTTTCCGAAAACCGAGCCACCGCGGTTCGGGACGTCCTAGTTCGCTATGGCGTAAATGCGGCCGGACTGCAGACTAAGGGCTATGGCATGACCCAACCGAAGTTCGACAACAACACCGAACAGGGCAAGTTCCTCAATCGCCGGATACAATATTCCGTTGTAAAACGTTAACCCGAATCCAAATTAACTAAAGGCCCGGTCCCGCGACCGTGGCCTTTTTTTCGTTAGCTTTTCCGTCTATCAAAACGTCACAAAGCCGCGACCCGTGGTGTCTTTTATTAGTTATGCGGAAGATCGTTCTTACTATCGCGACGGCGCTTTTGGTTACCATTCATGCCTTTGCCGACGACCAACGCGTGAAGGTTACGATCGTCACCGATCAGGCCGACGCGGTGCTGAATATCCTGGACAAACGGGCCGCTAATAAGCGTTCGAACAGCCGCGACTGGCGTCGACTGGTGAACTCAGAAGGCTATAGCCGGCTAAAGGCCCGTGAAGAGTCTCTCGGCCGTGAATTCACCGAGCAGGCATTCATCGAGTTTCTTGACTCACCCGAGCTTGCAGCACGCCGAACGAAGCTTGCTGCCACGCTTCGAGCCTGGCGAAAGATGAACGTCACCGCGGCCGCCGAACGCGCCCTCGCATATTTGCCCCGAACCGCGACGATACGAGCGAAGATCTACCCGGTCATCAAACCCCGGGACAACAGCTTTGTATTCGACATCAGGAACGACCCCGCGATCTTCGTCTATATCGACCCCGCGGTCACGCCCGAGCAATTCGAAAATATGCTCGCCCACGAGCTTCACCACATCGGCTTCGGAACTGCCTGCCCCTCCCCCGAAACCACAACGCAGATCGAGGCTCTATCGGCTCCGAAACAGAATGTATACAGATGGACGGGAGCATTTGGGGAGGGCTTCGCAATGCTTGCCGCTGCCGGCAGGCCGGATATCCATCCGCACGAATTCAGCAATGCCGACGACCGCAGCCACTGGGACAATGACATTCAGAACTTCGCCCGCGACCTCCGCACCGTCGAGAGTTTCTTCACCGACATTCTCAAGGAGACCCTCACTGATGACGCGATCATCACAAAGGCCCGTTCATTTTATGGCGTCCAAGGCCCGTGGTACACGGTCGGTTGGCGGATGGCGGCCGAGATAGAATCGAAATTCGGTAGAGAGACGTTGATCGATTGCTTCTGCGACCAGCGAAAGCTTTTCGAAACCTATAACCGCGCCGCGACGGATAAGAACGCTGTCTGGTCCGACGAATTCTTGAAACGTCTGCACTGATCAAACCGCCACGGGCGCAGCGATCTTGCCGTGGGACTGATACCCCACGAGGTCGAGGTTCTCGTACTTAAAACTCAAGAGCCCTTCTAGCCCCCGTAAATCATCCGCGTTAACTATCTCTAGCCGCGGCAGTTCCCGCGGCTCCCGGCTGAGCAGCTCCTCGACCTGCTCCAAATGATTCGAGTAAATATGCAGGTCGCCGAACGTGTGTATAAAATCACCCACCTCCAACCCACAGACATGCGCCACCAAATGCGTCAGCAGCGCATAGCTCGATATATTGAACGGCACGCCCAGAAAAGCATCGGCCGACCGTTGGTACAACTGGCAGTGCAGCGTCCGCTCACCCTCAACCTTAAACTGAAACAGCGTATGGCACGGCGGCAGCGCCACATCGTCGCACGTCTCCGGATTCCACCCCGAAACTATCAGCCGCCGCGAATTCGGATTCGTCTCGATCTCCCGTATCAGCCTCGCGATCTGGTCAACCCCATTCATCTTCGGGTAATCCCCGCCGAACGACCGCCACAAATAACCATAAACCGGCCCCAGATCCCCCTCGTCCCGTCCAAATCTCGCGGTTTGCTCCGCCGTCGCCCACTCTTCCCAAATATCGACGCCCCTTGCCCTTAGGTCAGCCTCCTCCGTCGACCCGCTCAAAAACCAAAAAAGCTCCTCCGCCACCCAGCGAAACGGCACCCGTTTCGTCGTCACGATGGGAAACCCTTCCCTCAGGTCGAACCGCGTCTGATACCCAAATGCCGATATAGTCCCGACCCCCGTCCGGTCCTCATGCCGCGTACCCGTGTCAAGAATATGTCTAAGTAGTTTGTGATACTGTTGCACGTTCTAGATTGTAAATTGTTAATTGGCAAATTGTGAATTGGTAGAAGTATTCCAAGCCCTCCAATCGAATTGCGTTGCTGATACTTTCGGCCGATTAACAATTATTGATTTACAAACTACAATTTCAACATATGTCGGCAAAGCTGGAAGTAAGCTTCAACTCTCCCCAATGCGGATGGATGTCCATCGGATTCAACGACGGCGTCAGCGAGTTTCACACGACCACCGCACACGCACCGCATGAGACCGCGCTGCCTGACCTGATGCGCATTCTCACCTCCCTCGCTGCCAATGGGGGAAACCCGAACGGCCGCGACGATCTGAATGCCGAAGAGTATGTTCTTAAATGGAACCGCGACCCCGAAGAGTTCGATTTCCGGTTCATCCGAACCGGCACCCACCTGACCATCGAGATCTATCAGTACCCCACCACCGACCGAGACGCCGCCGAACGCGAACTCGTCTACACTTTCACCGGCCCACTCCGCGATGTCATCGCGGCCTTCGCCGAGACTTTCCATCAACTCTACGAAGACCGCGACACCGACGAGTTCGAATTCAACTGGCGCCAACCTTTTCCTCACCGCGAGTATGAAAACTTTAAGGCAATATTTTCATGACTCGAGATGAGATAAGAGAAGCCGTTGAATATTTCATGGACGTCATCCTTGGCGATCATCCTGTTGATGAGCGTGAAGAAAAGCTTTACTTCGCCTTGGATCGTCTCGCGATGGCCTACCATTTCGCGGACTACACTTTCGACGAAAACGACTACCCTGAAGCCGTCACGACGGAATATTCCGGCCTGCGTGAAGTAGTCGCCCCGAACTTTCCGGATCTAGGTTTATATAACGTCGTCCTGGATATTAACGAAAAGATCGGTGAAGACGTGGCTGGGGTGGGGGACGCGATCGATGATATATGCGATATCGCGGGCCATATGGAGGAAGTTCTCTGGTGTTGGGAAAACACAAGCATCGATAATGCTCTTTGGCATATTAAGGATCCGTACTCTTGGCACTGGGGGACACATCTTCGTGACCTTCAGAACAGCCTTTTCGAAAAGCTCTACGAATAAGAAAAAGACGGGACAAA
>DATHVL010000306.1:0-2593 GCA_035461325.1 Pyrinomonadaceae bacterium | reverse complement strand
GATTGCCCGAGGCCCAGCGCCGTCAGCTGGCCTACCGCTTCATACGTCAGAGTTCCAGAACGCGAGACGACGCCGATCCGGCCTTCCTTATGTATATGCCCCGGCATGATGCCGATCTTGCATTTGCCGGGCGAGATTATGCCGGGGCAATTCGGGCCGATCAGGCGTGTTTGTTCCCCGCTTTCGCCTGAATTTTTGCCGTTCAGAAACTCACGAGCCTTTACCATGTCGGCGATCGGGATGCCCTCAGTGATACAGACCACCACGGGAATCGCAGAGTCCGCCGCTTCCATTATGGCGTCGGCGGCAAAGGCGGGCGGTACGTAGATAACCGAGGCATTAGCGCCAGTTTCACGAACCGCTTCAGCGACTGTGTTAAAAACAGGTATCCGTTCGTGGGTGGTGCCGCCTTTGCCGGGAGTAACCCCGCCTACGACGTTGGTGCCGTATTCCACCATTTGCAGGGTATGGAATGTGCCCTCTTTGCCCGTGATCCCCTGAACGATCAGACGTGTGTTCTTATCGACTAAAACTGCCAAAGCATTGTCTCCTGAAGGTTTGAAATAAATTGAGAGTATAGCACCAAGCGTGCGAGGGCGAAAAACAAGAGGCGCCGGCAAGGTGACTCGCCGACGCCTAAACCCGGATAAGTATTTTTAGTTTCGAACCGGGCTTTCCATAAAGTAGATCGCTTTCGGCGTTCCATTTTCGCGCTTGTAGATCGTCGCCGCCATGGAATTGGGCGGGACCGTCTCAGTTCCGCACGTTCCTTTCACAGCCGTGCGATAAAATATCATCGTCACGCCCTCTGATAGTTCCATGGATTTCATCGGCCCAAGGTTGATCGATTCGACCTTGCATTCGGACCCGAATGCATACTTCAGCTGCTGTGCCCGATCTAACCGGCCCTGTGGACCGTTTACAACAATTTCGTCGGCGAGGTGCTCCTCGAAGCCTTTTTGATCCTGAGCTTTCCAGGTGTCCCAGAGTTTTGTTTCTGCTGCGACAAGGTCTTCGGGTGCGGGCTTCAGGCTGGCAAGTTCCGCGGATTTGTCGTATGTAGCAGACGGCGGGCCGTATTCGCCCTTTGCGTCTGCGGTGGGAACCTCATGGTAATACATTGCCTTCCAAGTCCCGCCTTCACGCGCGTATATAACCGATACGTTGACCGGATCTGGGCCAACGATGCCGTCGCAGGTTATTGCACCTGTTGCTTTGAATGTCAGAAGGGCAAGATCGTCAGCGAATTGTGTTACTGCTTCATCGCTGAAGGCCATATCCTTCATCTCGCACTTGTGACTGGTCCAGCTTTTCATCGCCGCGACGCGATCGGACGCTCCGTTATAGCCGACATTGACAAAATTGGGGGCCATGTAGCCTTCGAGGCCGGTCGCGTTCCGCGATGCCCAATCGTCCCATGCTTTCCTTTCAATTGCCATGAGTTCGGATGCGGTCGGAGCCGCCGAAGTCGGGGCAGTGTTCGCGTTTGAATTGACCGCATTTGCGTTTGAGACCGCGGTCGTGTTGCCGGTCGAGCCAGGCTCACAGGCTAATGTGAAGGCAACGGCCATCAGGGCCGCCAAAATGCTCAAGATTCTTTTCATTGTCTTTCTCCATTAATTAGGGTATTTCGAACCCGGCGGTGTGTACCTCTCGCGCCGTAACTGTCGGCAGGAAAAAAACAGTCGAGGGAATATTACATTAAACCGGGCCCGGAGCAACCTAAATCTATCTGCGGCAGCAAGATCTTTTGAAAAAACTCGAAACTTCGACGGAGCTAAACGCGTTAGAAAAACTGTCCTCATTGGTTACTGCGGTAAAATCCGACAACGAGAACCGATCTATGCGGCAGCTCTACTCATTCTATTCCGACGCATTCTGGATCGCCCTGAAATCGATCTTGGAGCATAAGCTCCGCGCGCTTTTGACCCTAATTGGGATCATCATTGGTGTGGCGGCAGTGATCGTGGTCTCGGCCTCGATCTCCGGGCTCAAAACTTACGTCATGGAGCACGTGGCGAAGGTACTTGGTTCTAATCACTTCATGATCACCAGGATGGCGAGCACGGGCAATCTCTCGGAAGAGGAATGGGAACGCCGCTCCCGGCTCTACAAAGATGTTACATGGGAAGAATATGAGTACGTCCGCGATAACTGCAGACTCTGTTCTTATGTCGGGGCTCAAATGAATGCCGGGGCCGACCTGCAGGAAGGCACGGCTGAACTGCCCTCGGTGCGGATCATCGGCGTCACCCACAATATGTACGAGGTGGAGGATAAGACGCTTACGTTCGGGCGATTCTTTTCCAACGAAGAGGTTCAGCGGTCGGCAAAAGTGGCCGTGATAGGTTCGGACGTGGTCGATAAATTTTTCGAATTCACGTCGCCGATCGGGAAGACAATCAAGATCCGCGGCATCCCCGTGACCGTTGTCGGCGTCGAGCAAAAACGGGGGTCATTAATGGGACAGTCACAGGACCGCCATGTTTATATCCCGATCACACTTCATAATCAGATCTTTAACCGCACCGGCGGCATACAGATCCACGGAAAAACGCTGACGAAAGAGAACTTCAAACCCGCGATCGACGAA
>DATHVL010000305.1:0-5082 GCA_035461325.1 Pyrinomonadaceae bacterium | reverse complement strand
TTTCAGCGAGGTCGGAGCGGGCGATGTCGCGCTGGTGGGCGGCAAATGTGCGAGCCTAGGTGAACTCTTTCGCGAGTTGACGACACAGGGCGTCAAGGCGGTGGACGGGTTCTCGACAACCAGCCATGCATATGAAGTGCTGTTGACCACGAATGGGCTTAGAAAGAGGCTGCAGAAGCTGCTCAAAGGCCTCGACGTCGACGATGTTACGGAACTTGGCCGGGTCGGCAAAGAAGCTCGGCGGCTGATGCTCGAAACGCCCTTCCCTGAGGAGGTGGAGGCCGAGATACACGCAGCTTACGAACGACTCAGCGAGCGGATCGGCAAGAAGACGTTCGAGGTGGCGGTGCGTTCATCGGCAACGGCCGAGGATCTCCCTGATGCATCGTTCGCGGGGCAACAGGACACGATATTGAACGTTCGGGGCGAAAAGCAGCTAATCGAGGCCTGTCATGAATGCTATGCATCTCTATGGACTGACCGGGCGATCTCCTACCGTACCGCCAAAGGCTTTGACCATTTCGATGTAGCACTTTCGATAGGCGTTCAGCCGATGGTGCGTTCGGATGCGGCGTGCTCGGGCGTGATGTTCACACTCGACACCGAAAGCGGATTTCGCGAGGCCGTCGTTATCAATGGAGCGTGGGGCCTGGGCGAGGCGGTCGTTCAGGGAATGACTACGCCCGACGAGTGGATCGTCTTTAAGCCCACCTTAAAGCTTGGCTTCCGGCCGATCATTACTCGCAAGCTTGGCGTAAAAGAAGTAAAGATGGTATTCGCGGACGGCGGCACCGGGACGCAGGTCCGCGATGTAGTCGAATCGCAGCGGAACCGTTACTGCCTCGCGGGTTTTGAGGTGCTGCAGCTCGCCAAGTGGGCGTGCGCGATCGAGGACCACTACTCGAAGCTCGCCGGCAAGCACCAGCCGATGGATATCGAATGGGCAAAGGACGGCGTTACGGGTGAGCTTTTCATCCTGCAGGCACGCCCCGAAACGGTTCATACACAGAACACCGAGAATTTTATCGAGTCCTACGAGTTGACCGGGATACACGGCGCTCCGCTGACATCGGGCGTGGCGGTCGGCGAAAAGATCGGCCACGGCAAGGCAAACGTGCTGCTTGATTCCAAGAGGCTTGCGACCTTTCAGCAGGGAGAGATCCTGGTCACGACGATGACCGACCCGGCATGGGAGCCGATAATGAAGCGTGCCTCCGGCATAGTCACCGAGCGCGGCGGGCGGACCTGTCACAGTGCGATCATCAGCCGCGAACTCGGCATTCCGTGCATCGTCGGCTCGGGCGACGCTACCGAAAAGATAAAGAGCGGGATGGATATCACCGTATCGTGCGCCGAGGGCGACGTCGGTAACGTTTATTACGGCAACGTGGATTTTAAGGTCTCGAAACAGCAGATCAGTTCCGACGTCCGGCCGCGGACGCAGATCATGATGAATGTCGGCGACCCTGACCACGCATTTTCGGTGTCGAGGCTGCCGAACGATGGTGTGGGCTTGGCCCGGCTTGAGTTCATCATCAACAACCACATCGGCATCCACCCGATGGCGTTGATCAACTACCCGAACCTTCGCGATCGAAAGGACGTGGACCTGATCTCGAACCGGATCCGCGAAGAGGACCCGAAAGAGTTCTTTGTGAGATCGCTGGCGGAGGGCGTCGGCCGGATCGCGGCCGCGTTCTATCCCAAACCGGTGATCGTACGGATGTCCGACTTTAAGTCGAATGAATACGCGATGCTCATCGGCGGGCGGGAATTTGAGCCGGTCGAGGAGAACCCGATGCTGGGCTTTCGCGGAGCGTCGCGATATTACGACGACCGTTACAAGGACGGCTTTCGGCTGGAGTGCCTCGCAATATTGCGCGTTCGCCAGGATATGGGACTGACCAACGTTAAAGTGATGATCCCGTTTTGCCGAACCGTGGAAGAGGGCGAGCGTGTGATCGCACTGATGGCCGAGCATGGCCTTGTGCAGGGTGAGAACGGCCTTGAGATCTATGCCATGTGCGAACTGCCGGCGAATGTGGTCTTTGCGGAAGAATTTCTGCAGGTTTTTGACGGCTACTCGATCGGGTCGAACGATCTGACGCAGCTTGCCCTGGGGCTCGACCGCGATTCGGAGATGGTTGCGCACCTATTTGACGAACGAAACGGGGCGGTCCAGAAGATGGTCGCTATGGCCATCGAGGCCGCAATTCGCACTGGCAAAAAGATCGGCATATGCGGCCAGGCACCGTCGGATTATCCGGAGTTCGCGGATTTTCTCGTTGAGAAAGGGATCAATTCGATATCGCTGAACCCCGATACGGTCATCGCGACTACACACCATATTTTGAAGACAGAGGAAACGCTGGCGGCAGCCGCGGCAGGGAAGTCGAGTGCCTAGAAACGAGTATAGTCCCACACGTTTTGAACACGCCCATCGACGCCAGGCGATCCGGGTGTGGACCGTTTTGTGGATTATAGCGGCGGTTTGGCTAATGGCGATCGCCGCACCACCCGTACTTGCCTCCGCTGCTGCCCATTCGGCCTCCGCCGGCATTTTCGATTTCTTCAGCTACACCTGCCATCAGATTCCCGAGCGTTCCCTGCATTTCCTGGGACATCAATTGGCCGTGTGCTCACGATGTTTCGGCGTTTATTTCGGCCTTTTGGCCGGGGCACTTACTTATCCGCTGTGGCGGCGTATCGATTCAATTGATCCGATGCCTCGCGTTTGGCTGATCGCCGCGGTCGTTCCGATGGCATTGGACTGGTCGCTCACCTTCTTCGGCATCTGGGAAAATACGCACGCGTCGCGGTTCGTGACAGGTGCGATCCTCGGATTTGCTTGTGCGGTTTACATCATCCCCGCGGGCGTTGAGATCGCCCGATATCTGCTGCCCTCGCGGGTTGTGGCCCGATAGCATTCGAGGCACACGTGCCGCCCTTTGATAGCATCGAACCTTCGTTGACTATCTATCGTAAAAATAGCAGAATTACGGATATACACGACTAAATATGCCATTTGACCAAAACAGCGCCGTTGAACGAGCCCGTCAGGATCTTGCATCCAGACTGGGCGTTTCCGAGAGCGATATAGAGGTTTCGGCGGTCACGTCGAAGGAATTTCCCGATATGTCATTGGGTGCGCCCGCCGATGATGAAATGTCCGCGCAGATGATAGCCGACGGTTGGGAGATAAAGCTCGGCGCGAAGGGCAAGAGTTACGAATATCGCGCCGACAAATATCAGCTCAGGTTGAAGGGTTATAACGGCAAGAACCACGTGATCGCTTATTGATCGCACCCACCACGCGAGGAGAAGTTTTATATGAATCGCAACAATATTTGGATACACCTTGGATTAGCGCTGATCGTCGTCACCGTGGCCGCGGTGCTGGGACAGATCGACCGCTGGCGTTCGTCGCTGCGGCCTATGATGTCTGAGACGCGTGACCTGGCGAGGCCGGTGGCAAAACCCACCGCGATCAAACGCTCGCCGTCGGATTCGGAACCCGAGGTGCTGGTCCGATTCAAATCAGGTGTAACCGCCTCCCAGATAGAAAAGCTGACGGCGAAGTTCAACGACCGCGTTGAGGACCGGCTTGAGCTGGTCAACGGCCTTGTGGCGATCGACGACCTCGACAATGCCGATCCGGCGGAGGTCGCGGCACATTATGCACGCATGACCGACCTGGTCGAGTATGCCCACGAGAATTTTATTATCGAAGCGGACATCCCCGATTTTACACCGGTCAATGACGGTCACGATATGCCCCGGCCCAATTCGCCGAACGACCCGCACTTTGCGGACCAATGGGGGCTTTCGAACGACGGCCGTAACGGCGGAAAGAAGGGAGCTGACATAGCCGCGCTTTCAGCATGGTCCAAGACCAAAGGCAGCGAGGACGTGGTAGTTGCGGTGCTCGATACGGGAGTTGACTATACCCACCCTGACCTCGTCGCAAATATGTGGGTACGGCCGGACAGCGTTCCGCAGTATTCGGACGCTCAGCTAGGTGTCATAAACGATCTTTACGGTTTCAATGCCGGGGACAATATGGCCGATCCGATGGATGACAACGGCCACGGCACGCACTGCGCAGGGATAATCGGTGCCGAAGGCGACAACGGCATCGGCATAGCCGGTATCAACTGGAACGTTAAGATCATGCCGCTCAAATTCCTCGGCCGCGGCGGATTCGGCTCGACCAAAGACGCGATCGAGGCTATCAATTATGCGATAGACCGCAAGCAGAATGGTGTCAACGTCCGCGTTATCAGTGCGAGCTGGGGCTCGACGATGCGTTCGAAGGCTCTTGAGGACGCGATCCGCGCAGCGGGCGAGAACGGTATTTTGTTTGTCGCGGCTGCCGGCAATAGCAGCACGGACAATGACAGGCGTCCGCACTTCCCGTCTAACCACGACCTGCCGAACGTGATCAGCGTCGCCGCTCTCGATAACGGAGATCTGCTTGCATCTTTCTCTAACTATGGTTCAAAGTCGGTTCATGTCGCTGCGCCGGGCAAGGCGATCGTCTCAACCTGGCTCAAGGGCTCGTATCGGGAGGCTTCGGGCACATCGATGGCTACACCCCACGTTGCTGGCTTGGCCGCCCTGATCATTGCTAACGAGCCGGATATCACGATGGCCGAGCTTCGCAAGCGGATACTTGATTCTGTCGATCCGCTCGACATTCTCAACGGCCGGATCTTTTCCGCGGGACGCATTAACGCCGACCGAGCACTGAGCAATTAACGGCTCCACCATCTCGCACGTCGAGGTTACCAAATCAGGCACCTGCTTAGGCGGGTGCCTTTTTCATCCCATTCGCAATGCTCCCGTAAGTCTCACGGACACAACAAATACGGCTAACGAAAAGGTCCTGCCAACCGTGTGGCACGGTCTTTGCAAAATTTTACACTAGAGGCAGTGGTGAACCATTGCGGACCATTAGTTTTAAGGGGAGATAAGAGATGAACAAATTAAGTAAAATAATCGCAATTAGTGCTTTTTCGTTAGCGGTTTTGGCACTGCCTTCGGTTGCAACGGCTCAGTGGTATCCGCAACAGGGCCCGTATT
>DATHVL010000304.1:0-8335 GCA_035461325.1 Pyrinomonadaceae bacterium | reverse complement strand
TGACGACGCCTTCAACAACAAATCCGACGTCGATGCGCTCCATCGTCTCGGCTTTTTGTTCGTTGATGGCGACGTCGGTGATCACCTTGCGAGACAGAACGATATTGTTCCGCCTCCGGCTGAACTTGATGATCTTGGCCTCGATGTCCTGGCCGATATATGAATCAAGACCGCGAATCGGTCGTGAGTCGATCTGCGACCCGGGCAGAAACGCTTCGATGCCGTTCAGGTCCACCTTAAGGCCGCCCTTGGTCTTATCGACGATCTTGCCGACGACCGCGGCGTCGTTGTTAAATGCCTCTTCGAGGTCGGTCCAGACCTTGCGCGAGACCGCATCGGAACGCGAAAGCATCGGCGGGGCATCGCCCGAGTGGATGCTCTTAATGATGGCCTCCACCATGTCGCCGACCTTTACGGAGTTTTCCACTCCTTCAGGAAATTCATCGCTGGGGATGATCCCTTCGCTTTTGTAGCCGAAATCGACTAGTGCTCCGTGATCTGAAACGCCCACGACCCTGCCCTCGACGAGCTCACCGGGATGATAGACCACCTGTTCCTGTTCGAATTGTTCCAGGATAGCGCCGAAGTCGATCTCACCCGAATTTTCCGAAACTGCCTCCGCGGCCTGGACCGGTTTTGCTGCGGCCGCGTCTTGTTTGTCTATGTTGGGGGCTGAAGTTCCGCCGGTTTTCGTCTCTTCAGTCTCGTTGTTAACCTCAATTGCCATTTAGATGTGCGTCGTCTTCCTTTTTAGTTTTGCTTCAATATCGATCGGCGGCCGCTTGAGCAGCCGTTTCGTTCAATTTCGCGTTGCCGGATGGGATTACAGGGAGGCGAGAAAGTCGCTAAGGATTATTCCAGAAGCAACTATGCTGTTGCCTCACGCAAATACGTTTTTGTTATTGTATTCAACAACCTGTTTCACTCGACCGGATAAAACTAAAAGTTACACGTCAAAGTGCTTTTGTGTCAAGACTTCGCCGTTAATAATCAGGGCCCCCAAAATTATTCCTTTCAACGCCGAGTCATAAATGCGAACGCCCGCGGCTCGTAAGCTCGGCGGGCGCACGGCAGATTCCCTAGCAGATATCAATTTCGCGTGATCAGATCGCTGATATTGCCCACGCTGCTGTTCTTTTCCATTTCTTCTTTGGCCATCGCGGAAGTATTTTGGATACCCGCAAGCCGCAGCCGGAATTCGTCCGGATTGGTCGAGCCTCTAAGGGCCTCTTCAAGCGTAACCAGGCCCGAAGAATACAGGTAGAAAAGCGACTGGTCGAATGTCTGCATTCCGTACTGTGACGTACCGGCCGAAATTGCATCGCGGATCGAGGATGTCTTGTCCTCGTGAAGAATGTAGTCTCGGATCAGGGGGGTCGAGATCAAAACCTCCACGGCCGGAACACGTGTTTCGCCGCCTGCCGACTTCATCAGCCGCTGCGAGACGACCGCCTTTAACAATCCGGCGAGCTGCAGCCGTATGGCTTTTTGCTGGTATGGCGGAAATGCGGTAATAATGCGCGTCAGCGTTTCCTGAGCGTCGAGCGTATGGAGCGTCGAGAGAACAAGGTGGCCCGTCTCCGCAGCAACCAGCGCGGTCTCGATCGTCTCCAGATCGCGCATTTCGCCGACGAGAATAACGTCGGGGTCCTGCCGCAGGCTGCCTCTGAGGGCCTCTGCGAACGAACGCGTGTCTACATCGACCTCACGCTGAGTGATGAACGACGATTTGTCCTTATGTAAGAATTCGATCGGATCCTCGATCGTTACGATGTGGCAATTGCGCTTTTCATTTATGTGATCGACCACCGCGGACAGGGTCGTCGATTTACCCGAACCCGTGGTCCCTGTAACTAGGATCAGGCCGCGGAGTTCATCGGAAATTGTACTTAGGAT
Source organism: Pyrinomonadaceae bacterium (assembly GCA_035461325.1). Taxonomy (GTDB): domain Bacteria; phylum Acidobacteriota; class Blastocatellia; order Pyrinomonadales; family Pyrinomonadaceae; genus OLB17. Next base: position 6,439 of record DATHVL010000304.1, on the reverse strand, counting down.
CGGCGGGAGCCCCAGCTCGGCAAAAGTTTTTACCGTGTCTGAGATCACGCGTGCGACGATGCCGATCGAGTTTCGCTGCTGAAAAATATTTACACGGAAACGGCCGAGGCCCGACACTCCGTAACCGATATCCACCTCGAACACATCACGAAAATGCTGTTTCTGCCGGTTCGACATCATCGAGAATGCCATCTCGAGCGTCTCTTCCTGGGTCAGCTTCATTGCGCCCGAGAGCGGCCGAAGCTCGCCGTTGACCCGTATGACGGGAATGGCGCCGGCCCGCAGGTGCAGATCGGAAGCACCGAAACTCATCGCCATGCGCAGTAGATCGTCGATTCGATTAAGCATAAAACGGGATTGTGATCGTTAGATGGCCTACCCGGAACCGGGCACGATCGCCATTTTCAGTGGGGCGGCTTAACTACCGTTAAACCGATGCAAAACAAGTTTAACCCCTCAAGGCCGTCTCGTCAATGTTTTTCTGACGGGTCGTCGAAAGAGCGTCCAATAGACACTCGCAGCCGGTCGGCGTAAACTCGGAAGTCAGGCGAACATGGCTGATTCAAAAACCACAATTTTTCCGCGAATGGCGATCCCGGGTGCCGAGATCGAGATCCGTACGGTTGATTTTCAGGTCGACACATTGTCACCCGGCCTCCTGATCGACGGCCAGCCCGCTCGTGTCATCGCAGCCTCTTCAAAGCGCATCTTGGCCGAAGTGCCGGCTGATGTTTCGGGAAGGGTGCCGGTAAACATTAACGGTGATGACGCGAAGACCGCGTATATTTCGATCGGCTCCAGTATCGCGGAAGATATGCACATCGTGGCTAATCCGGCGGTCGATCCACGCGACGGGACAATTGTGCTGACCCGCTCCGGGTCCCGCGGCTTTCAGTTGCCAAATACGCTTTATCGCTTGGAACCCGACGGATTTCTGGACGAGCTCCCGGTTGAGGTGATGAACCCGACCGGCATCGCATTTTCTCCCTCGGGTGAGATGTTCGTTTCGAATCGTGCCGCGGGCGAGGTTTACACCATCGAACGCGGTGAGGAAGCAATTCCCTATGTTACGGGCCTTGGGGTCGCGACAGGACTCGCCTTCGATAATGAGGGGACACTTTTCGTCGGCGACCGCTCGGGGACCATTTATCGCGTTCCCGAACTCGGCCAGGCCGAGAAATTCGCCGTAATTGAGCCGTCGGTCGCTGCATATCATCTCGCCTTCGGCCCCGACGGCCGGCTGTACGTGACGGCGCCGGGGCTGTCCAGCTTTGACGCCGTTTATTCGGTGGATCCCTCCGGAAGCGTCGAGACCTTTGTTCGGGGATTCGGCCGCCCGCAGGGCCTCGCTTTCGACACCGGCGGCAATCTTTATCTGGTCGCTTGTTATCAGGGGAGGCATGGGGTCGTGCGCATCACACCCGAGAGGGAGATCGAGCATTTCGTTGCGGGGAACAACATCGTCGGACTCTGCTTCACGGGTAACGGCGAATTAATTGTCGCGACCAACGACACCGCCTTTCGTTTAGACGCCGGGATCAACGGCACACTATTGACCTAATACGATGAAATTTTTTTATTCCGGATTACTTTTTCTCGCATTTTTATCAGCAGGGTGTGAACCCGGTGAAACCAACGCTTCGAACACCAGTATTGCAACCCCGTCGCCGACGGCCGAGCCAACGCCGGATCAGAAGCTGACCGCAGAATTGCAGAAGATCGAAGAGGCCTCGGGCGGAAAGCTGGGCGTGTATGCTGAGATTCTCGGTTCCGAGAATTCGGGCATCGGATTAAATGACACGGAGTCATTTGCGATGCAGAGCGTGGTAAAGCTGCCGATCTCGATGGCCGTGCTAAAACGCGTTCAGCAGGGTGAACTCGCGCTCGATACCGTGATCGAGTTTACTCGGGATGAAATGGTCCCGCCGCGCATGCATTCTCCCATCCGCGACAAGTTTCCCACGGACGGTAAAATGACGGTCGAAGAACTGATCAGAGCCGCGATGTCGGTTAGCAACGGTACCGCAGCCGATGTGCTTCAGCGCGTTGCGGGCGGAGCTAAGGGCGTGCAGTCGTATCTCGATAGTTTGAATATCGAAGGGATGAAGGTCGTTTACTCACATCAGGAATTTGATGAGGAATACGAGCGGCAGTACGTAAATGCAGTGACACCGCGCGGCGCCGTTGATCTTCTTCGGGTTCTTGCGGAGGCATCGATCACGGATAACATTCAGGCCACCCCGTCTGCGATCTCCAAAGAACACGCATTATTTCTGCTCGAAATAATGCAGGGAACGCCGACCGGGCCGAAGCGCCTGAAGGGTTTGCTCCCGGCCGGGACCGCGGTTGCGCACAAGACCGGCACCTCCTCCAGCCGTGACGGATCTACCGCAGCGACGAACGATGCGGGCATCATCACATTGCCTGACGGACGCATGCTTTTGATCGCAGTTTTCGTCGGAGATTCGAAAGGGGATGCGGCCACAAGGGAACTGGCCATCGCCCGCTCGGCAAAAACCCTCTGGGACCATTGGGCGGCGAGTCGAGAATAATGAAAACTTTTATTGCATTTCCCGTTGGTTTACTGCATCCTATGTAAGTACTCCAACTCTCGCATCCTTGTGATGCGCTTATCGAAGACGGTTTTTGGATTAGTGTGAGAGTGGTCCCTGATAATTATAGAAGTCGCTCTTGCAGTTTTTGAGCATCCGAAACCGAAACTCGCCGCCGAGAAATTTCTCCAAAGCAGATCCGATTCGAACTTCTTTTGACGCCCTTAACACGGGCAAGTAGAAAACAGATTATGTCAATGAAACTTTACGTAGGAAATCTTTCCTTTAACACAACGAATCAGGATCTTAACGACCTTTTTGGCGAGATCGGAACGGTCGAATCGACCAACATCATCGAAGACCGCGAAACCGGCCGCTCACGCGGTTTCGGCTTTGTCGAAATGGCTTCGAAAGAAGAAGGCGAACAGGCGATCTCACAGCTTAACGGCAAAGAGGTTGACGGTCGCGAACTCAAAGTAAACGAAGCCAAGCCGCAGGAAAGCCGCGGCGGCGGCGGCGGCCGTGGTGGCCGTGGCGGCGGCGGTGGTGGTTACGGCGGCGGCGGTGGCGGCGGTTATGGCGGCGGTGGCGGCTATGGCGGCGGCAAACGCTGGTAAGCCGGCCCTGATCTAAACTAAAAAGGCCCTCGGGATCTCCCGGGGGCCTTTTTCGTTGTCCGGCTGTCTATTCATCCCTTATCGCTGCTTTTGCTTTTTCGGCGAGTTCGGGCGGGACAGTTTCGATGCCGTGAGCTTCTCTTGCGTGTTTGGCCACCTGGGTCATTATCTCGTCTTCGGTCTCGCCCTTGGCGACGAAATCACAGTCCGGTCCCACGTCTCTACAGTTCATTGCTTTTGACATTAGTTTCTCCTTTTTGTCGTTTAATTAAGTCCCGCTCTCCCGCTAAAAAACTCTGCGATAGCCCGAAACAACCCTAGCGAACCCCCTTATTCGTCATCTTCATGCGCACGAACTCTGCCAGCGGCGACCGCTTCATCGATCACCTTTTGAGCAAGGTTGTGCGGCAACGGGTCATAGTGTGAGAACTGCATATGATATGACCCCCGCGCCTGCGTCACGCTGTTAAGTTTTGACTGATAGTCGAGCATTTCTGAGAGCGGCACCTTAGCTTTTATCACCTGCTGTTTACCGCGCATCTCCATACCGGAAACGCGCCCGCGGCGGCTGTTCAGATCGCCCATTATGTCGCCCGACACTTCCTGCGGCGTGAAGACCTCGACGTCCATTATCGGCTCGAGCAGCGTCGGTTTGGTTTTTTCCATTGCCGCACGGAACGCCTTGCGGCCCGCAGCCTTGAATGAGTGCTCGTCGGAGTCCACCGTGTGATAGCTTCCGTCCACCAGCGTCACTTTGAAGTCGACTAGCGGATATCCCGCGACGGCGCCCGACGCCGCGGCTTCCAGAATTCCTTTTTCGATCGCCGGCCTGAAATTTTGCGGGATGGAGCCGCCGAAGATCTTGTCCACCCATTCAAATCCGGCCCCGCGGTCGAGCGGTTCGAAGATCACCTTGCAGTCGCCGAATTGGCCGCGGCCGCCCGACTGCTTCTTGTGTCGCCCCTGGACCTCCGCGGTTTCGGTGATCGTTTCTTTATAAGGAACCTTTGGCGGATGCAGGTCGACCTCTACGTGATAGCGGTTCTTTAGTTTGTCGACGACCGTTTCGATATGAAGTTGGCCGCTGCCTGAGAGAATAAATTCTTTGGTCTGCGAATCGCGGTCGAAATGGAGCGAGGGGTCTTCCTCGAGGATCTTATGGAGTGCTGCGGAGATCTTTTCTTCGTCGTTTCGCGACTTCGGCTCGATCGCAAAAGCGATAGCCGCTTCCGGATATTCGACCGGCGGATAAACGACTGGATTAGCTTTGTCGCACAGAGTGTCGCCGGTCTGGGTCTCTTTAAGTTTCACGACCGCAATTATGTCACCGACCTGGGCCTCATTTACTTTGTCGAGTGTTTTTCCGGAGATTACATGCAGGCTCCCGAGCCGCTCCTGCACATCACGGTTGGAGTTAAGCACAGTGGCGTCCGATGCGATCTTCCCGCTGACCACCTTCATTACGTTTATGCGTCCGGCAAAAGGATCTGCGATGGTGCGGAATACATAGGCCGAAAAAGGTTCGTCAAGCGAATATTTGCGTGTGACCCGGTCGCCTTCCATATCGGCGTCCTTATACCCATACTCAGCTTCGTGCGTCGCCGGATTCGGGGCGAACTCTTCTATGTGGTCAAGCAGTATCTGCAGCCCGCAGAGAGTACCGGCCGATATGGCGTATACCGGGCAAAGCTTACTTTTTGCGATAGCGCGGGCGAGGTTGGGGTAGATATCCTCCTCGGGCAATGTGCCATCCTCAAAATATTTTTCCATCAGGGCGTCGTCCGATTCGGCTACAAGCTCGATCAGGCGTTCGCGGGTCCGGTCAAATACGTCCCTGCCTTCCTCGGGCATCGGGATCTCTTTTGCCTTGCCGCGCTCGTCAAATTCATATGCCTTTTGATGGACCACATCCACCACGCCCTTAAAATTCTCTTCACTCCCGATCGGCAAAGTGAAGGGGACTATCGATCTCGCAAAGCTCGACGACGCTGTTTCGATGGCGTGCCCGAAATCCGCATTTTCCTTATCCAGCTTATTGATGACCATAAAACGCGGCAGCATAAACTCATTCGCGTATTGCCATGTTTTTTCGGTCTGGACCTCAATGCCGTGCACGCCGTCAACCACGACGAGAGCGCAGTCCGCGACGCGCAGCGCGGGACGGGCATGCGCCACGAACGCCGCATAGCCGGGCGTATCGATAAAGTTGGCCTTTATTTCTTTATATTCAAGGTGGGCAAAGTTGTTGTTTAGTGAGACCTTTCTTTCGATCGAATCTTCTTCAAAATCAGTTACGGTCGTTCCCTCATCGACCTTTCCCCAGCGTGGTGTTGTTCCGGCGACGTGGAGCAGGGACGATACGAGCTGGGTTTTACCCGCGTCGCCGTGTCCAATGACAGCCAGGTTTCTGATGTTCTCAGTTGCGAATGCTTTCATTTTCGGCAAGATCTCCTATTTGATGGATTCCAAGCTCCATTATAAGTGTCCCGTTTCGGCGAAGTGGGACGACCGTCGCTTGCGGGACAGGAAAATGAATGGTTGGTTATAGTTAAATTTATATTACGCCACGTAAAAGGGCAAGAAATACTATGTTCCCGCTCTGATCCCCGCTTTATTCGCCGTGGCGATTATTCTATTGTTAAGCAAAGAGACTCGCACCTTATGATCAATTTCGAAGAATCGATAGCGGCCCTAGATCTGTCGCTTTTCAGTGGCATCGAGAGCCAGTCCTCCCCGGTAGACAGGTCCTCGTTCTTGGCATGCCAGCTTGCGGTGCGGAGCCTCGTGCCCGGTTATCGATACCTCGAGATCGGCTCGCACCTGGGCGGGAGCATCCAGCCACATCTTCGCGACCCGCTTTGTTCGGCGATCGTGTCCATCGATAAAAGGCCGCAAAAGCAGCCCGACGAGCGGGGCTTTGACTTTACATACCTCAACAATTCGACCGAGCGAATGCTGGAAAATCTCCGCCAAGTTGATGAAGATGCCGTGGCAAAGATCACCACCATCGACGGCGGAACGGATGAGATACTGCCCGAACAAGTCGGTGATCCGATCCACTTTTGCCTTATCGATGGTGAACATACGGACCTGGCTATGAAACGCGATTTCGATTTTTGCCGCAGGGTCCTGGCCCCGTCCGGCGGCGCGATCATGTTCCACGATGCGCAGATCACCTACAACGGGATATTCGACGCCTTGGAAGATCTGAAAAATGAGGGCGTACGGTTTAACGCTTATAACCTTCCACATGTCGTTTTCATGATAGAG
>DATHVL010000303.1:0-4518 GCA_035461325.1 Pyrinomonadaceae bacterium | reverse complement strand
TGGTCATATTATCTCTTCCTCAGTTTCAGTGATTAGCCAGTTTGGACATTATATACCTAGATTTCCCGGCCCGGCCGGCCTGGTTACTTTGAAAAATTCTTCTTTAACTTTTGCCATACCTCAAAATATTCGGGCTGGAGGTGTGAGGTCTCCATCGCATATTTGGTCGGGCGGATCATGTAGCGCGACTCGAACATAAAGGCGAGAGTGCCCTCGAGTTTCTGCGGCTTGAGATCGGCGTTCGAGGCCTTTTCAAAGGCGTCAAGGTCGGGCCCGTGCGCGGACATCTGGTTATGGAGCGAGCCGCCGCCGGGGACGAAGCCTTCTTCCTTGGCGTCGTACTGGCCATAGATGAGGCCCATGTATTCGCTCATCGTATTGCGGTGGTACCAAGGCGGACGGAATGTGTCTTCCATGACGAGCCACCGGTCGGGGAAGATCGCAAAGTCGCAATTCGCGACGCCCGGCTCGCCCGAGGGTGATGTCAGGACAGTAAATATCGAAGGGTCGGGATGATCAAACGAGATAGAGCCGATGGTGTTGAAACGCCGGAGGTCGTACTTGTACGGCGCATAATTGCCATGCCATGCGACGACATCGAGCGGTGAATGATCGATCTCGCATTCCCATAGATTACCGCCGAATTTGGCCACTTGCTGCATCTTGCCCTCGCGGTCCTCGTACCAGGCGACAGGCGTTTCGAAATCGCGTGGGTTCGCAAGGCCGTTCGCTCCGATGGGGCCTAGGTCAGGAAGGCGAAACTGCTGGCCGTAGTTCTCGCAGATATAGCCGCGCGCGATCGTTTTCTTCGGGTCGCCTGTCTCGCCCGTGGTATTCGACGCTCCTTCAGCCGCCGGTTCGACACGAAATTTCAACCCACGCGGTATGACGGCGACCGATCCGGGCCCCACTTGCAGCACACCGAGCTCTGTCAGGATACCTAGCCTCCCCATTTCGGGAACTATCAGCATCTCGCCGTCTGCATTGTAAAAATACCGATCCGTCATGCCTTTGTTACAAGCAAAGATGTGAACTGCAATGCCGAACTGCGCAAAGAGATCGCCGTTACCGGCGATGGTCGTGATGCCGTCGATAAAATCGGTAGGTTCGTCAGGTACCGGCAGCGGATCCCATCGAAGCTGATTCGGCGTCGTAACCACATCATCGAAGGGCGACGAGCGAAAGAGCCCCGCATCGATTTGCTCAAAGGGTTTGTGCATCACGCTCGGGCGGATGCGATATGTCCATGTGCGTTTGTTTCCGGCTCGCGGCACCGTAAAGGCCGTGCCCGAAAACTGTTCCGCGTAAAGGCCGAGCGGCGCCCGCTGCGGCGAATTGCGGCCCACGGGCAAAGCACCATCGACCGCCTCCGTCGCGAACTCGTTACCGAAACCGGTCATGTATCGGATGTTCATATAAATACATTTTGCCACGAAAAACGGGGAACAGCACGAGCTGGTTCACTAACGTGCGGCTTGGATCCGCTGGACCAATTCGGCGAACCGCAGATCCGATCGGATGCTTTCGAATTCGGGAACTGAGTTTATGAGCGGGACTTGATGATTTCTATGCTGGTACGCTTTTTCTAGCCATTCGAACGCTGCGTCCTTATCGCCCAATCCTGCATGGACGATCGCAAGATCGTATGGCTGCACGTAACGACTTGCAGAAAGCTGCATCATTTCCCCAAGCAACCGCCGGGCGTCGTCTGTTCGGCCCGAGACCGCGAAGGTATAGGCAAGCAGGGACGTGGCTTCTGAAACACTACCGGGCAATGCCCTCGCCTTTTCGAGTTCGGCAATGGCCTCATCGTACATTCCTTTTCGTGCATAACTGCGTCCCAGGATAAGCCGGGCGAGGAACACGTTCTGATCCAATTCAAGTGTTTTCCGCGATGCCTCGATCGCGTCATCATACCGGCCTGCGAAAAACATTGCCCTTGCCGCGACCGCGTTGGCCACCAGAGATAGGGGGTCGAGCTCTCTGGCCCTTTGTACTGAGGCCACTGCTTCTTCTACACGGCCGGCCGACACCAAATAGCTCAGATAGTAGATATGGGTCATCGGGTAATTTGGGTTTAGCTCCAATGCCCTGCGGTATTCCCTTTCGGCCTCGGCCCAATTCCATTCATACTGCGATCTGATCCGAAGCATCGTCGCGTGCGCTTCGACCAGTTCGTCATCCAGCTCCAGCGCTTTCGCCGCGGCCGCCTTCGCCTTTGGAAAGACCTCGTGCGCGGGCAAGTCGGCACTGATGGCCATAACCGCATAGGAATCGGCCAAACCCGCATAGGCCAGAGCGTACGACGGATCATTTTCGATCGATTGCCTAAAGTAATCGATGCTCGTGTTTAGGGCTTCTTCGCTCCGCTTGTTCCAGAAAAAACGGCCCAGCAAATAGAGACGATATGCCTCCGGGTTCTCAGTGTAATTCTTGGTCAACCGTTTTTCCTGATCGCTCGTGAGCTTCAGATCCAGTTTTTTTGCGAGGTCGGCAGCGATAGCGCCGGGCAATTCGTAAACCGCAGAAAGTTTGCGGGTGTATCTCGCGCCCCAGATCTGTGATCCGTCGGCTGCGTCTATCAGGTCAGCCTGTACCGTCAGATCGTCACCCGTTTGCACCACACGCCCCGTCATAATGGCGTCCACACCCAATTCGCGTCCGATCTTCTGCGGATCGAACTCTTGTCCGCGATATCGAAACGCGGTTGCACGGGCCGCAACTTTCAGATCCGGCATCGCAGACAAACTGTTGATAATGCTTTCGGCGATGCCGTCGCTTACGTACTCGGTATCTTCACCCGTACCGGAGTTCTCCAACGGAATGATAGCGATCGACCGGATCGGCAGCTCTCCGCGAGCGAAATATACGAACGCCGCAGCGGCGACAGCTATAAAAACAAGGACGACCGCGATCGCTCTAGAAGAAGGGAGAGATCCCCGGCCTGTCAGTTCCGGCTTTTCTCTTGAGTCGTGAGGCGGTAGGGAAATACTCCGATCGGATGCTGCAAATATATTGAAAACTGTCGAAGGTTCTGTTGGTGCTGTTTCGATCTCGGCTATGAACCGGTATCCGCGTTTATGAACAGTTTCAATGTACTGTGGCTCGGTAGCGCTATCCCCGAGCTCCCTTCTTATTTCCCCGACGGCACGCATAAGCGCATTGTCAGTCACGAAGGTATCTTTCCAAACGGCGTCAAATATCTCGTGTTTTTCCACTACGCGCCCACGGTTCTCGATCAGGTATGTCAGAACGTCGAATGCCCGCGGGGTAAGTGAACACGGCTTTCCTTTGCGAGAGACCGAGAAGTCTTCTCGTTCGATCACAACATCGCCAAACTTGATCGGCGCGAGCTTTGAAGTGGACGGTTCGCTCATTCCAAGACACGAAAAAGTCGAAAAACGTCAACGGTCAGGTTTTGGTCAGATTTCCGTCAAGACTTTACCAAACGCCCTCGATTATATTCTCCCCTGCACGGAAACAAGAAGCTAACGTTCCGAACTCTAATCTAAAGGAGAATCAAGATAATGTATAAGTCAAAGTATTTGAGTAGACCGCTTCCGCTTTTTTCGCTAGCTGCGATAGCCGCTTTCCTTTTCTTTGGCAACAGCGTGCCGACGCAAGCGACCGGCGATACGGATGCCGCCGGCTCAGTAGTAAAGCCGGCTTGTAACAACGCGACCCTACGCGGGCAATTCGCTTTCAGGGGAGACGGGCTTGTCCCCGGCGGTCCACCCCCGGCCCCCATGGTTCCTTTCGGCGTGATCGGGTTGATGACATTCGACGGAGACGGGAATCTCACGAACGCCTCCACGGCCAGCAACAACGGCACGATCTTATCAGGTTTGAGAACGGGTTATTATACGATCGAGGAGGACTGCACCGGGACCCTACAAGTGATCCTGCCGTTCCCCCCGTTCGAAATTAATCACAGTCTGGTGATCTCGGAGAAAGGCGATTCATTTTATATGATCGGCACAGATCCGTTTTCCGTAGTAACATTCGAAGCCAAACGGTTACGATAATGGCCATGCACAGCCGGACGGCACGGTCCGTCCGGAAGCCTTTTCAGGAGTAGAAAATATGGGAAACGACGGTCGCTTTAAGAGAAGAGCTTTGGGAGCTGTGACAGCGGTTTTAATGGTTGCTGCTATCGCCAGTGCCCAGGTAAGCACAACGGAATTTCGCGACGGCCGGTGGTTCAACGGTTCCGGCTTTGTGACGAAGAGGTTATATAGCGTGGAAGGGCGACTAACGGAAAAACGCCCCAAAGTTATCGACCGATCGATCGATCTCGAGGGGCTGTGGATGATCTCGCCGCTTGCGGAAGCGCATAATCATAACATTGCGACAGGCGTCGTTGAATGGGATCGGAGAGCTGTTGCTAACTACCTCAGCGACGGCGTTTTTTACGTGAAGATCCAAGGCAATCTCCCGATCACGTCGGACGAACTCCGCAAGCTGGGCGTGAATGACGGGCTCGGCGTTGACGCACAATTTGCACAGGGCACGATAACC
>DATHVL010000302.1:0-2846 GCA_035461325.1 Pyrinomonadaceae bacterium | reverse complement strand
AAGGCCCGCGAAAAGATTTCCGTTCGGCGATCCGCTCGGGCTAGGGCTGGGCGAAGGCGAAGCAGTAGGCGATGCTGTAGGTGAAGCCGTGGGCGACGCAGTAGGCGACGAGGTAGGTGAGGCGGTCGGGGATGATGTCGGCGAAGCGGTCGGGGTAGGATTTGGCCCGCCGCCGCCCAGAATGCCTGCTACCAGAACCGTCGAACCGTTCCGCACTTGAACGGCCGAGCCGTCCACGGTAACAGGTACATTTTGTCCGTCTTCCGTACGTAGCTTGAGCCTGCCGCGCTGGTCGGATTCAAGGATGATATTGCCGATCGATGCACCGTCAACGATCGCGGCCAATGCTGTGCCCGCGGGTAGATTCACATCTTCGATCTCGACCTCGATCTCGCGATGCCCGTTGGCGTAGAGTTGATATTCGGCGGCCCCGTGGGGATTGATGCTGCCGGTGGGGGAGGCAAGATTCGCGGTGCGGACCAGGATCGGGACGCCCCCGGCCTCGGCCAAATTGTGCAATAAGGGTACCGATAACCATCCGACGATGGCGATCGCCACAAGGGCTGCTTTCCAGCTGCCGCCTGAACGAATAGTGTTCTTAAATTTTTTCATTATTTTGACCTTCCTCAATTTCGAGATCCCCAATGGGGCGTTCATTGCAACAGTGCGGCGGCCGCGCCCGAAAAGACATTTAGACAACGCAATGCAAAAAAAGACCGCACGATGGTGCGGTCCGGAGGAATACTTATTGATCTGACCTATTTTATCGGTATCTCTTGCGAACTGATGATCTCCGCGATCGACGGCGGGATCGGGCAATCTTCGTTGTTGGTTACTGCACAAAGTGCGTCGACTCTTTTCAGTCTTACCTCGCCCCACGGCTGGGCGTTATAACGCTTGTCCACTGAGGTCTCCTTAACGATATCAAGTATGTCGTGAGGAATAGTCACCCGCGGATTGGCCGATTTGACGAGGGCAGCGACGCCCGCGACTATCGGTGCGGCCATCGAGGTGCCCGTCCACATTCCGTATCGGCCGCCGGGGATCGCACTGACGATCTCGTATCCCGGGGCGGTGACCTCGACCCAACCGCGGTCATAGGTCGAGAAAGATGCGAGCAGGTCATCGCGTGTGCTGGCTCCGACCCCGAGCATACCGTTCAGATCTTCTGCGGCCGGGAAAACCGCGGCACTATTCCCACCGTTCCCGGCAGCGGCAACCACGGCCAGACGGTTTAGCCCGATGGGAAATGTCGTTCCGGTTGGAGTCGTACCTACGTCGGTACACTCGATAAGATCTTTAAGAAGACGGAGGTCATCAGGATAGCCGAAACTCAAGTTTGCAATATCCGCGCCATGGTTAGCTGCCCATATAAGAGCGGCGGTGATCCGCCACAACTCTCCCTCGCCCTCCCGGTCAAGCACGCGTAAGGGCATGATCTTGGCATCGGGAGCGGTAAGTGCGATTATCCCGGCGACGTGAGTGCCGTGCCCGAAAGCGGGATCAACGTGAACAGCGCCCACCTCGCTCGGATCGCCGTCGTTATCGACGAAATCCCAGCGATCGGCAGGGTCGACTAGCCGGCCCGCGAAAGCGGGATGTTCCAGGTCGATACCGGTGTCCAGGACCGCAACGGTTACGCCGGCGCCCCGTGTTCGGCCCTGTTCCCACGCCTGAGCAAGCCGGATGCGATGCTTGAACCATTGCCGGTTCGCTCCCTTGACGCTGCCTCCGATGGCCCAAGAACGGCCGATGGCCCACGATCGCCCCTGCGTCCATCCAAGGCCGACGCGCTCCACCTGTGACACCTTTCGATTGACCTCGGCGAAGATCACACGGGCATCTCCCGGGGCGGGCGTCGTCATCGCGGCGACAACCTGTTCCGGTGTTTGGCCGTTCGTAATGTGAAGGAGAAAAATGGGAGGGCTCGCCACCTGTGATATCGGCTGCGGATCTAGGCCGTAGTCATTCGCTATCTGGGGGAGCGTTGCAGGATCGGCAAGCTGCACAATGACCTGGGCGGGGACGCAATTGCAATCCGTGCCAGCGCGGGCCGGCTCCGCGGCAATTGCCGCGAATAGTAATGCTGCAAAAACTATGTATGGATGTACAGATCTCATGGCTCGGTCAAATAGCGGTCGGCCTGCTGATCTAACAGTGTTCTTAAATTGTAACAAAAGACAGCGGCAGAAAGTTTATCCTGCGCCGATCAAAAAATAGGGTGCCCAAATATACGGGTTTGACCCGCGGCGTATCGCATTGATCTGTGCTTTTCTCAGTGATGCAGCAACAGAGGTCCCAAGTTGTATCTCAGTGTAAAGATCTTTCATCAGGCGCGGCGCCGCAGCATCGGTCACGGCCCAGTGGCTAAGAATGACGTTGCGTACACCGGCCGAAAGAAACCCGCGAGCCATTCCGAGCACCTCTTCACCGGCGGCCACCTTGTTGATCCCGGTGTCGCAGGCACTTAAGGTTACAAGTTCCGCGTTGAGTTTCTGGCGGGCGACGTCCCCGGCAGTGACCCAGCCCTCGGCCAGATGCAGGCTGGAATAACTAGGATCCTCGGCGCGAAAATCGCCGTGACACGCCAGATGGATAAATGCCGCCCTCGGCGCTTGGCGAAGATACTCCGCGAAACTACAGCTGCTGCCGGTGAAGCGATCGGCTTCGGGGATCAACTTCCCAAGCGCATCGATCTCGGCATTTACCTGCGGTATTGATTCATCGGCAAATCCCATTAGCAGAGCACGGCCACTTTTTCGCTTTCGACGTTTATCGAGGCCTAGCCAGACAACTGCACCGGGGGCGATCACGACTTCACGGGACTCGATAAGGTAGCCGCCCGC
>DATHVL010000301.1:0-5001 GCA_035461325.1 Pyrinomonadaceae bacterium | reverse complement strand
AAGGCATATTCGATCGAGCGTTTTGACAAAGATCTCGCCGGGCTGCTCGACGGCCACGATGTGCTCTATTACCGTTTTTCGGTCGATAAAGATCTTGACGCCAAGATACTCGACTATCTGCATCCGCAGCGCGTCCGCAGGCTAAAGACCGCATATCCGCCTCATACCATCAAAGATCCGACCATCATCACCGGCGAGATGCGTCTCCACAAAACGCCCGAAGAGGCCCAGCTGATGCAGACCGCAGCTACAATCGCGGCCGACGCCCACATCCTCGCGATGAAAAAGGTCCGGCCCGGCATGACAGAGGGCCAGGTCGAAGCTCTAATGGAAGCCTATATGAAGGACAAGGGCGCGAGCGGCGTCGCCTACAACTCCATAGTCGGCGGCGGCGACAATGCGACCATCCTCCACTATGTCGAGAACAACATGCCGCTCAAGGACGGCGACCTTATCTTGATCGACGCGGGTGCCGAATACAAGGGCTACGCGTCCGATATCACCCGCACCTTCCCCGTCAACGGCAGATTCACTCAAGCTCAACGTGAGGTTTACGACGTCGTCCTCGACGTACAGCTAAAATGCGTCGAGTACACAAAAACCGGCAACACCGTAAAGGGCCGGCAGGATTATTCAATAGAGTTGCTCACCGAAGGGATGCTGAAGCTCGGCCTCCTGAAGGGCAAAGCTAGCGATCTGATCAAAAAGAAGGCCTATATGAAATATTATATGCACGGCGTCGGCCATTACCTTGGCCTCGACGTCCACGACGCCGGTCGTTATTTCACCGATCAAGGAGCGAAAAATTCGAAGCCTTTCGCCCCCGGCATGGTCCTAACCGTTGAGCCCGGCCTCTACATTCCGCCCGACGATAAGTCGGCCCCGGCGAAATATCGCGGGATAGGCATTCGTATCGAGGATGACGTTCTCGTCACAGAAGACGGCAACCGCAACCTTACCGATAAAGTGACGAAAGACGCCGATGAGATCGAAGCGATCATGAGCAAAGCCGGCCGCCGATAGCACCTATGCCCACATACGATCAAATGCTCCGCCATCTGCCGTTGCTTTTCACGGCGGGCTTTGTCGCCTTGCTCTTTCTTCAATCGGGGCTTGATAAGGTCTTTGACAGAAAAGGTAATCTCGAATGGCTGACCGGCCACTTTTCGAAAACTTTCGTCGCGGGGACCGTGCCGATAATGTTGACGGTTATCACCGTACTCGAGTTGGCAACGGGAGTTCTCTCCGCTATCGGGATCCTCTATCTTTTCTTTGCTGGTTCTGCCGTTGTAATTTTTTGGGCCTCTGTATTTGGGGCGGCAACGATCACCGCCCTCTTCTTTGGCCAACGCATCGCCAA
Source organism: Pyrinomonadaceae bacterium (assembly GCA_035461325.1). GTDB lineage: Bacteria > Acidobacteriota > Blastocatellia > Pyrinomonadales > Pyrinomonadaceae > OLB17. The sequence continues at coordinate 3,641 of DATHVL010000301.1, read as the reverse complement.
GGATTATGCAGGGGCCGCCGTGCTCGTCCCCTACTTCATCCTGCTGCTGATCATGATGGGGCTTTCGTCCCCATTAGCCCATCGGTAAAATTACCTGCGCGCCTCGAACCGGTTCGATCCCACAGCGCTCAGCTCTGCGATCCTGTTCTTTACCGCCGCGCTCAGCATCGAAATTTCGGCCGGTGAATAATTTGCCGCCCTGAAAGCTTCTCGGATCTGCTGCGTCGTGAGTTGATTCAGTAAACCCGATATCCAGCGAGCATCTTCCGGTGTCAGCCCGTTCATAAGGTCCGCCTGTTTGCCGTTATACGCAAGGTCAAGCTCGCCTTCCTTGGTTACCCCTTTTACAAAAGTTGCATCGGCATAGTGTTTCGGCTTGTTAACGCTGCGGCCGAAACGGGTAAGGAAGAACGCACTCGTCGGTGATAGCTTTCCAAAGGATGACCCAAGATCGCTTACGACATAATGGCGTTTGCCGCCCACCTCTAAGATCGCGGTGTTGTCGTTCTTCAGGTCCCAATTATTGATCAGCGCCATCATTATCTTAAGGCCCTGCAGTTCGCGCTTGCCTACGAACGGATTCGCCTTCCAATCCCAACGGCCATCACGTTCGACATTGGCGGGCCGCGCCTCGAGCCGCACATTTTGATATGTCTTCTTACCCGGTATGGCTAGGGACGGCACAAGATAATCGATCTCCGTCTTATACCCTATCGCCCATAGCAAGCGGTTCGCGACCACTTCAGGCTGAGATTCGTCTGCGATCTTTGCGACCCAGACCTTCCCCGAAGCATCCTCGATCCGATACTTCAAATTATTGCCGCCTTCTTGCCTGCGAATGAATTTCACACGGCGTAGATCAGGCTGCATCGCCTTGCCCCCGGCTCCCCAATAGGTATCGCGTTGAGCGACGTTCACTTTTTCCCACATCACCGGCTGCTGCGCAGCGGCGGTCAAATGAGTTACGAAAAGAACTGCTATTAAAAGTGTAAATTTGATCAGATGTGTCGGCATATTCCCTCCCTTTGTTCGTTATTTCTTTGCCTCTTTCTTATCCGGCTGCCTTATTACGACCCCCGAATCCACTGTCGCCCCTGAACGCGAAACGGCCTGGAAGATCATGGCATCCCCGATCACCTCGACGAGCATGAACGACAGATCCTGATCGTACCCCTTCGCGGTCAAACCGCGATTCTTGATATCATTACGCCTCACCTCGCCGCCGGCACCGGTTACGAAATACTGCACGCCGTCCTGCGGCTTGATCCGTTCGTAGAAGTGATCGTGGCCCGTGAAAACCACATCCACACCGTACTTAACAAAGATCGGGTGGAGAACGTCCCGAATATCATCATCCGATCCGTGCCGCCCGCCCGAGGAAAACGGCGGATGGTGAAAGAACGCCATCTTCCACCGTGAATCGTCATCGGCCAATTCGGACTCAAGCCAATCGATCTGATCTTTCTTCAGATACGTCGTGTCGAGTGCGTAAAAGGCAACATCGCCTTTCTCGAACCGGTAATACTCCTTACCGCCCATATTGAAGTGCTCATAATGGATCTGAGGTGTCTCGTCATGATTTCCGAGAGTGGCGTAAAACTTCACATCGCGATCAAGCAGCTCCCGGTAAGGCTCTTCAAACTTTGCGCGATAATCACTAGGCGTCTCCGGGCCGTAAAGGTTATCGCCGGTCAAGAGAGCGGTATCGAACGGAAAGATCTTCTGATAGTCCGCCATCACGCGGCCAAGTTCGAACTGGACCGGCGTTCCGCGTCCCGTGTCGCCCGTCGCCAGAAACTTGACCGACGATTCGATATTCGGAAGGGTTACAGTAACTTTAGCCTCGTCAGGCGCCTTTCCGCTCTGAGAGAATGGCTGGGCATAGCTAAGCGCAGCCAGTAAAAGTAAAGTGATCAATACATAGATATTCCTCGTCATAAATCTCCCCCTTTCTATGTTGACCGCATTACGGCAAGACCTTACGTGCGAGGTCCAATATCAATTCGTTCTCCTTATCGACTATTAGCAATGCGTCCCCTACAAATCTGTATCGAAGTTCGTCCGGAAGCTTGGGAAGAACTTCAAGCAGACGCGGCGGCATTTCCAGCCGTTCCTCTGACGGCGGATAGACCGTATTTACCTTCGCCGGTACCTTGCTGTTTTCCGCTTCAAAGATCGTTTTTCGAAGTTCGGTGAGCTCATCTTCTTGGTATTCTTTCAAAATTATGTGTCGGATGGCGTTGACCGCTGCGGGCGTTAGAATGTCGCCCTCTTCGGCATTGACACGGTCTTTTTGAATCGCCTCCAAAAGCGATGTTTTGTGACGGTTGATCTCTTCGGGTGTCGCACTTTCGCTCAGACTCGGGAGGCCGGCCTTGATCGCCGCCCGTTTTTCCATATAGGTGTTAACGCGGCCCTGAAACTCTGCCGTCGTTAAACTAATATCGGCCTCACCTTGTCCCAGCGCACCGGCTGCAAACACGATCAAAGCCGCCATAATTCTGTAATGTTTTGTTACACTTTTCATCGTTCCAACCTCCCCGAAGGTGTATTTCTGCAACGTGTATGCCAAACAAAAAACTCGCGGGGCCGCCCCACGAGTCTTGCCGGATAGCTACTTGCTAATAAGCTACAGTTTTTCGAGCCTAAACCACGCTTTATAATCGCCTTCACCTATCTTTTCACCTTCTTTTGGATACGGCTCAAGTTTCTCAAAATGGATGCGGTAACCGGAAAATTCAAAACTCGCTGTATCCCCGTCGCTTGAGAGGCTAACCGTCTCCGAAGAAAGGCCGTCTTTCGCAGCCCTCACTTCCACCACAGCCCTGCCGGCCCAGATACAATCGACCCCTTCGGGACATCGTGAATCCTCGACCACCCGGATAAACTGTATTTCGATCGAAGTGGCTTCACTGCAGCCTGTCTGCCCGACTGACACGGCGATCTCATCATTTTTCTGTGCTGTAACGTTCATCGTGCCGGACACCAGAATTAAAAATGCGGCGAATAAAATAGTGATATTTCGCATAAGCGTTCACCTCTCCGCCGCTTTGATTGAATTAACTTTGCGGAAGTTGCCGAAATTAACCTGCTGCTGCATCGCCGGTCTTTAGCTTCTCCACGATCGCGGCCGCAAATTCGGCTGTGCTCGCACTTCCCCCAAGGTCGCGCGTCAGCTTCGTTCCTTCGGCATATACATCCAGCATCGCCTTTTCCGCCCGGTGTGCTGCATCGGTTTCGCCGAGGTGCCGCAGCATCATGATGCCCGACATCAGTATTGCCGTGGGATTCGCGATCCCCTGTCCTGCAATATCCGGAGCCGAACCGTGCACTGCCTCAAACACCGCCCCCTGCTCGCCGATATTCGCGCCCGGCGCCAGTCCCAGGCCGCCGATCAGTCCGGCGCACAGATCGGAGAGTATGTCCCCGTAAAGGTTTTCCATCACCAAGACGTCGAACTGCTCCGGCCGCATCACCAACTGCATGCAGCAGTTGTCGATGATCTTGTCTTCCTTCTCGATCTCGGGATAATCCTGGGCGACTCGTTCAAAGCATTCGAGGAAGAGCCCGTCCGAAAGCTTCATTATGTTGGCCTTGTGCACAGCCGTGACCTTCTTGCGGCCGTTGTCGCGAGCAAAATC
>DATHVL010000300.1:0-8526 GCA_035461325.1 Pyrinomonadaceae bacterium | reverse complement strand
ACCGCATTTCACAAGGCCGCCGAAGAGAGCTTTGGCAGCTATGACGTCTGGAAGGCTGATTTCGTCAACACCGGCAAAATGCGTGGCGTTGGTTGGGCCGCGACCTATCAGGACCCGTCAAACGGCGCGATCTCGAACCACTGGATCAATCTGCATGAAACGGGCAATGTCGCCGGATATAAGCCGATCCTGATAATGGACGTCTGGGAGCACGCTTTCATCAAGGACTACGCCCCTGCCGAACGGCCGAAATATATCGAGGCGTTTTTTGAGAACATCAACTGGGACGCGGTCAGCTCACGGCTTTCAACGGCCGGCGGCGCGAGTGCCTAAACGGGCAGCAGGTGGTAAAATTGCAGGATGGGCAGGAAATTCGTGGCGGGCATGTTCCCTACCGAAAACAGGCTCATCCTGCTAACTATTTATGATCGAGGAAAAGGTTTTAGTCCAAAAATTCCTTAACCGGAAACAGCGCCCGAAGCTCAGAAAGCCGGATTGGCTCAAGATCAAGCTCGGCGACCCGCGCAATCAGAACCAGGTGCTGGAGCTGATTGACGGGCTCAACCTGCACACCGTCTGTCAGGAGGCCCGGTGCCCGAACATCTTCGAATGCTGGACCGATAAAACGGCGACTTTTATGCTCGGCGGCGACACCTGTACGCGTCACTGCGGTTTCTGTGCCGTCAATAAGGGCAAGCCGATGGACCTCGACCCGATGGAGCCCACCCACGTCGCCGAGGCCGTCAAACATCTTGACCTCAAACACGCCGTCATCACCTCGGTCAACCGCGACGACCTGCCGGACGGCGGCTCGATGCACTGGGCGGAGACCATCACCCGTGTTCGTGAGATGAACCCTGAGTGCAAGGTCGAGGTCCTGATCCCCGACTTTAACGGTGACGAGCAAGCGCTAAACAACGTTCTTGACGCCCGGCCGGACGTTCTCAATCACAACACCGAAACGATCGCACGGCTCTACCGACGCGTCCGTCCCGATGCGAAATACGCGCAGACACTCGAGCTACTAGAACGCTCTGCCCGCTATCGCGACACCGTTTTTCCACAGATGCTCACCAAGAGCGGCATTATGGCCGGGCTCGGCGAGGAATTTGAAGAGGTGGTCGACCTTATGCGTGACCTCCGCAAGGTCTCGTGCGACATCATGACCATAGGCCAATACCTGCAGCCCTATGAAAAGCGCCTGCCGGTCGAACGCTATGTCACGCCCGAAGAGTTCGCCGAATGGAAGCGGATCGGCCTTGATATGGGTTTCAAGCACGTCGAATCGTCACCGCTCACCCGCAGCTCGTATCATGCGAGGGAACAGGCAGAAGGCTAAAGTTCACGACATAATTTCAGTGCAAATTTTAAAAGCTCTTTCGTCCAATATCGTTATCAAGCGGGATACTGATATTTATTCGGAAAGGAGCTTTTGTTTATGGCGGATTTTAAACATGATGTTCCGGTAACAGGCGCCGGACAACCGAGTTACACGACGTGCTGGTATGCCTCGTACAAGATGCTGTTTCGATTTCAAAAGCGGAACACCAACGAAGTTGAATCGAAGCTGCGGGGATCGGGGTTCGATTTCGACGATGCCATGGCGAAAGGCATGCTCGACACCAAATACAAGGACGCAGCCGCAGCATTGGGCCTGACCGTTTGGCCCGGCAGCGCCTTTAACTTAAAACCAACCTGGTACGATGTCGGATTATCGGATGGAGCAAATGCATTCATCGACGAACTAAAGAAGGGCCCGCTCTGGGTCTCTCGTAAGGCCGGCGACGAGTATCACATCGTGGTCGCAAAAGGGCTGGACGACTGGGACGGCAAGATCGTATATAACAATCCCTATCCCGGCCCGACCGACGCTCGTGAGATGCGGCTGGACGCGAATCTCTTCGTGAGGAACATAACGGGAGCGACGGGGTCGGTCCAAGCGTTTAGATAGAAGCCTATGAAATACGGCCTGATCGCCGGTAACGGACAATTTCCTTTTCTTGTCATCGACGGAGCGAAGCGCGCGGGCGCTTCGCTTTCTGTTATTGCGATCAAGGAAGAGACGGACCCGAAGATCGATGGGGTGGCAGGGAATGTGAAATGGGTAGGCATCGGCCAATTGGGCAAAATGATCGACTTTTTCCGCAAAGAGGGAGTTGAGAAAGCAATAATGGCCGGGCAGGTAAAGCATATCCAGATCTTTTCAGGAGCATTGCCCGACGTCCGAATGCTCAAGATGTTGTGGGGCCTGCCAAAACGCAATACGGATGCTTTGATCGGCGGAGTCGCGGCCGAGCTTGCGAACGAAGGGATCGAACTGATCGATTCGACCTTTTTTATCCAGGACCATCTGGCTCCCGAAGGTCCGATCACCAAACGCGCACCCAATAAAACCGAAGAGGAAAACGTCGAATATGGCCTTTTTGTCGCCCGCGAGATCGCCCGCCTCGACCTCGGCCAAACGATCGTCCTGCGTGCCAAGGCATGCGTCGCCATCGAGGCCATGGAGGGCACCGACGCGACCATAAAGCGGGCGGGCGAACTGGCAAACGGCAAGTTGACCGTGGTCAAAGTGGCAAAACCCGATCAGGACATGCGGTTCGACGTGCCGGTGGTGGGCGTGCCAACGGTCGAGCATATGATCGCCGCCGGGGCGACGTGCCTCTCTGTCACGGCCAAGAAGACGCTCATTTTCGACCGCGAAGAGATGATCGCCCTTGCCGACAAACATAAGATCGCCATCATCGGCTCGCCGGGCGAAACATTTCCCGCCGTAAATCCGTAATAAACTTCGACATACATCGCTGTTAGGGATGCCTAGTGATCAGTGCGCAGACATCGGAGCCTCCGCTCCGGGCGTCTAATCATCAAGGCCCTGCCGATATGAGGATGATTATCACCCTATCGTTCCGAGCAGCGGCAACATTCTATTCGGAGACAAAATGAGAAAACACTTTTTCGTATTTTTATTGGCTATAAGTCTGCTCGTGCAGGGCTCGGTTTTTGCTCAAACGGTGAAGATCGGCAACGACGAACGCAGGGCCGCGGAAACTATCCGGGCCGACAAACTAAGTAACTGGCTGCACTTCATCGCGTCCGACGCCATGGGCGGCCGCAATACGCCGTCGGCGGGTCTCGACATCACAGCCGAGTTCATCAAGATGAACCTCGCCGCCTGGGGCTTTAAGCCAGCGGGCGACAACGGCACGTTCTTCCAGACAATGAAGCTGGTATCAGAGGTCCCGGACCCCGCTAACACGTCCATATCAATTGGTGATCAACCCTACGCTTTAAATACGGACTTTTTCCGCCTCGCCGGCAGCGGGACCGGCACGGGCCAAATGGTCTTTGCCGGCAACGGTTGGATGGTCAAATCCAAAAATATCAATGCATATGAGGGTGTGGACGTGAGAGACAAGATCGTCGTCCTCTATGACGGCGGATTTCCTAATCAAAACACTTTGACGCGTATGCCCCAGGGCATCACCCGTGGGGATCTTAGCGGTACTCGGGGTACTGACTGGGCCGACCCGATGACCTACGCCCGTCAGAACGGGGCCGCGGGCGTGATCCTTGTCGCCTCGCCGCAGCTCACTGCGGGCTGGGGGCAGATGAGCTCCTTCCTTTCGCGAGGGCGTATGTCGGTCGAGGGCCTGGGCAGCGGAAATGCCGCGGCGGCTAATGTTCCGGTCGTCCTCGTCTCGGGCAAAGTGGGTGAAGCGATCCTTGCCGGCCAGAGTGCGGGGCTTGATTCAAAGACCGGATTCACGATGACAAAGACCGCCACGGTCAAGGTCGGGAGCAAACAGGCCGTCGAAACCACGCAGAATGTTGTGGCACTTTGGGAAGGCCGCGATCCGGTTCTTAAGAACGAAATGGTCGCCATCGGTGCTCACTACGACCACGTCGGCATCAACGAAAATGCTCCGGGCGATGACAAGATCTATAACGGCGCGGACGATGACGGTTCAGGCACCATTGCCGTGCTCGCTATCGCCGAGGCTCTCGCGAAGTCCAAGGTCCGGCCTAAGCGATCGGTGCTGCTTGTGTGGCACGCCGGCGAGGAAAAAGGCCTGTGGGGAGCGGAGTACTTTAACAAGTTTCCAACCGTCGACATCAAGAATGTCGTCGCGCAGCTCAACATCGATATGATCGGCCGCAGCAAGGACCCGAACAATCTGATTCCCTGCACTCAGCCGGGCCGTCCCTGCAACGATGAGCTCTCGGGACCTAACGAGGTCTACATGATCGGCTCGGAGATGATGAGCACGACGCTCGGCTCGATCGCCAAGGGAACGAACGCGTCGTACCTTAAGCTTGACTACAACTACAAGTACGACGACCCGAAAGATCCGAACCGGTTCTTTTTCCGATCGGACCATTTCCACTATGCCCAGAACGGAATTCCCGTGGTCTTTTGGTTCACCGGAGTTCACGAAGACTATCACCAACCCGGCGACCATGCGGACAAGATCGATTATCAGAAGATGGAAAAGATCACGCGGACCATCTTTATGACGATGTGGAAATTGACGGACCTAAAAGAAAGGCCGGCTGTGGATAAACAGCTGCCGCCGGAGCTTACGACCCGCTAACCGGTTCATGTCAACAAACAGAAAGGAGCGACCCGCAAGGGCCGCTCCTTTTCGTTTGTTCCATAATCGGGGCCTACTTAAAGACCAGACCGATACCGAAACGAACGTTGTCCGTCCGTCCGCCGTCGAACCAGATCGGGTTGTAGTCGACTTGGATCAGGCGAAGATCAACGCGGTTGTTGATCCTAAGGTCAAGACCCCCACCGAAAGCAGCAGCACCTGCAGTCTCAGAGATCGTTCCGCCAAAGCCTGTGCAGTCGACGCCCGTCGAACAGGTCAAATTCGAGATCTTGACCCGGCCGTGACCGACACCGCCCAACACATGGGCAAACGGTTTGATCCGTGCGTCCGAGGCATTGTCCTTGATCTGTACGCCCGCAAGGAAGTTGTAAAGCGAGCTGTCCGCTTCAAACGCGACCGTTCCGGTGCCGGACGGCGAGGCCGGTACGCTGAAGGCATAGTCGGTATTATTATAGGTGCCTGAAATGTCACCCTTTATACCGAAATAACGATGGACGTTGAAAACGCCCGATACATTGAACCCGTGAAAGGTCTCGCTTTCATCGACGAACTCGCTGAAGTCGTCACCACCGGCGATGCCGGTGTCCACTTGGTTATTTGAGTAACCAATAAAAAATTCGCCCTTTTTGTATTCGTCTACCTGGGCAAACGCGGTGAGCCCTGTGAAGGCCGTCACACATAAAGCCAAAAATAACTTACGCATAAAATTACGCTCCTTTAAGTAAAAAATATCTGCGCACCCGGCGCAAAAAGGCCCAACAAACTCTTTACTGCTAAATTTGTCAGGCCGTTACACTTAACTAAGTTGTAACACCTAGTTAGATGGCTGCTCCACGCCGGCGGTTGTAAGCAGCAGGTCGCTTTTTTCCAGAAACCTGGCCATCACCCAGCGGCGGAGTTCTCCATAAGTCGAGGCCTTTACCGGTTGTCCGCTGGCCGGGTCGACCGGAACCTGAACGTGCGAGTCTGCCTCGATTAATTCATCGTCGTCGTAGTAGATCTCGGAGTATTTCTCTCCCAAACCCTTCAAGGTGCTGTCGCCGAGAGCATTTGCCACCACTTCCATCAACTGGCCCGTCCTGTACGGCTGCATATCCCCGCTTCGGATCTGCGTAAGCAGATAGCCGGCCACGCGCCGATCGGCCCAGCGGCCGACGAGGTCGGTCAAAGCATCCTGGCCCCTGACTATAAGCGAATACTCGTTATCCTTCGTCCGCTTGACCGGGACTGACTCGACAAGCAGATCGACCAACCGTCGACGGTCGCTCTCCGAAAGAAGCTTTGCATATCCTGAATTATCAAAACCGCCGTCGAAGTAGTTCAGATCGTACTCCCATTCCTCGATCGTTTCGCCCTTCGCGGTCTTTTCCGCCAGATACTCTTCGCGTTCCTTTTTCCACTCGAAATATTGGACGCCTGACAGCAGTTCATAAGCGCCTTCCCATCGCGTGATGGGGTCCTCGATCGCCCTCAAGATCCATTTGAGGGCAGCTGCCTCTGTCGGCTCGCCAGACTTGAAGAGCGAAGACAGCTCCTCGATACGCTGGGTATAGGACTTCATCTCATCGGCATCGAGTTTTTTTACGCCGTCGACATAGTCGGTGAGTATCAGATTTCCGGTTTCTGGATCGGCGGCCGTAAACAGCATTACCGCATCGCCCGCCTGAAGCTTCACCATCTCATACCCATGCCCGTCGTCGTACTCAACGTCTTCAGTCAACCCCTCTTCCTGGTATCGGTACTCTTCTTCCTGCGTGAAAAAGCTTGTACGTGCAGTGCCCTTCAGGGTCTCAGAGATCGTGAAGTGCTTTCGTATCTGAACGACCGTGTAATCCTCCGCCTGCTCGATAACGGCGAAATCCTCGGTCCGCACATAGCGGCCGACGTGTATCTCGGAGCTCTTTCTATAAAGCGACAGCAGCGTCTCGGGCGGCTTGTCTTCACAACGCCTTGCACTCGCGGAAAGAGGCGATAATAGTGTGGCGGCCGACAACATTACAGCGGCGGCAATGGTTATGATCGTTCTCGACATCTCAAACTCCTGATCAAAAATATAACGCGTATCCGGTGGAATATTAGGATCACGAAAAATTAAAAGAGTTGCACGGAGGGGCGACTATTTTTCACCACCCAAGCCCTGCAAAATGCGGTACGCCTCAGACCGGGGAATGCCCAATTCCTTGGCGGCCCGCTTCATTGCGGAGCGGCCGTCCTCGCCGGCCTCCTCTAACTCCCGGACTCTAATTATCAACGCTTCCTCCGGGGATTCGACGCGGTTTTCACCCTCGCGCTCCCGGTCAATGATAAGAACGAATTCCCCTCGCAAATTTGCAGAAGAAAAATGGTCGATCAGCCTAGTGATGGTGCCCGAAATGATCTCTTCGTGAAGCTTGGTAAGCTCCCGTGCAACTGCCGCACGGCGGTCGCCCAAGACCTCGAGGCAGTCAGCCAGCGATGCGGCCATTCGATGCGGCGATTCATAAAAGATAAGCGTTGCGGGAACCGCACGGACTTCGTCGAGCCTGCGGCGGCGTTCGCCCTTGCGGGAGGGCAGGAAACCCCCAAAGAAGAGCGAGTCGGTCGGGAGCCCGCTGGAGATCGCAGCGACTACAAATGCTGTCGGGCCGGGGATCGGAACCACCGTGATCCCTGCCTCGCGGGCCGCCGCGACCAGTCGAAACCCGGGATCGTTGATGCCGGGCGTTCCCGCGTCCGAGACGACGGCCACCGATGCACCCGCGCTTATGGTTTTCAGCAGTTCCGTAGTACGTTCCGTTTCATTATGTTCGTGATAGCTGACGAGCTTGTTCGATATGCTGTAATGGGCGAGCAGGCGGCCGGTGTGGCGGGTGTCCTCACAGGCGATTAGGTCAGAATCGCGAAGCACATCCAGTGCCCGCTGCGATATATCTTTCAGGTTGCCGATCGGCGTTGCGACCAGAAAAAGCGTACCCGGTGTTGTTTCGTCCATCGTCGTCATTCTAAACGAGTTGGTACGTAAACTCTTAGCCAAGAAGGACAAAGGGCCCGAGTCCGAAGACCCGAGCCCCAAGAATGATCATCTACTATTCCGCTTTGCTTAGAAAGGAAGAGGGAAAGGAATCATGTTCCTCCAATCGCCGTTGTTGTTCTTATATCGCTGCTGCTGAGGGTACCGCTGGTTACCGCGGTTGTAGTTGTAACCGTAAGTATTAGCGATCTGGTTCAACATGCCTCGCATGGAGTTCCACTCACCGGTCAAGCGTCCGTCAACACGGCTTGCCCGAAGGGCGTTATCGAGTCGCGAACCCGCGTCAAGCAGTCGGCGTGCTGCATCTTCACTATTGCGGAGATTGCGGCCGTTGCCGTACTTCGATCTAAAATTATCTGCCGCACGGCGGAAGTCGCCGGCAAGCGATTTCAGATCGTTATTGTAGTTTCGGTTTCCGTAATATCCGCCACCACGGTTGCCGTAACCCCGATCGACATAACTATCAACCCGTTGGTCGAACTGACGGCTCCGAGTCCTAAGCTGATCTGCGATACCGCGAAGATCCCGCCCCTGATTGCCATAATACGGGCCCTGTTGCGGATACCACTGAGCCGTTGCAACCGAAGGCAGTGCCAAAACCGCTAACGAAAAAGCACTAATTGCGATTACTTTACTTAACTTGTTCATCTTTTATCTCCCCTTAAAACTAATATCCCGCAATGGTTCACCACTGCCTCTGGTGTAAAATTTTGCAAAGGCCGTGCCATAGGGCTGCCAACATGCGGTGTTCCGCCGTATTTGTTGGAATGGTTAGGGTTATCGAAGAAGAGGCGAAGGAATAAAAATGGCACCTGCCTGAACAGGTGCCCGATTTGGTAGGTTCGACGTGCGAGATGGTGGAGAGCTAATTGCTCAGCGCACGGTCGGCGTTAATGCGTC
>DATHVL010000299.1:0-4467 GCA_035461325.1 Pyrinomonadaceae bacterium | reverse complement strand
GGAACGCGGCCGCTCCGAACGCGTCGAACAGGACGACGACGGGATGTTTTTCGCTCACGTGCGTCGCATAGGCTCGACCGATGAATCGGGCTACCGCACTGATGGCCTGCTGCAAAAGATCCACACATTGGTTGAACAGTTTCTGCGCGTTTCTCCCGATGCTTACACCGACGCACTGCACGCGAGTCTAAGGGGTGTATCGGCTGCACAGATAGCGGACGCGATGTCGTCGCACCTGCGCATCGGTGTCGAGGAAAAACAGGAATTGCTTGAGACGATCTCGGTGTCAGAGCGGCTTCAGAAGCTTATCGATATTCTCGAAGCGGAGATAGAAAAACGCCAACTCGACCGGACCATTCACTCACGCACCAAGAAGCAAATGGATAAACATCAGCGTGAGTACTATTTGAATGAACAGATCAAGGCGATCCACAAAGAACTTGGGCGCAAGGATGAGAAAGCCGAGCTTGAAGACATAAAGAAAAAGATCGAGGAAGCCGGAATGACTGAAGAGGCGAGAGACAAAGCTCTTCAGGAATTCGCACGGCTCGAAGCCATGCCGCCGATGTCTGCTGAGAGTACCGTTGCTCGAACATATTTAGACTGGCTGATCAATGTTCCCTGGCATAAGCGGTCGGATGAGATCGATGATCTGAACGCTGCAGAAAAGACGTTGAACGAGGACCATTACGGGCTTGAGAAGATCAAAGAGCGCATTCTGGAATTTCTCGCTGTTCGCCAACTCGTTCAGAATCCAAAGGGGACGATCCTTTGCTTCGTCGGTGCTCCGGGCGTGGGCAAGACCTCGCTTGGAAAATCGATCGCCAATGCGACAGGCCGCAAATTTATGCGCCTGGCCTTGGGCGGCGTGCACGACGAGGCCGAGATCCGCGGTCACCGCCGAACCTATATCGGTGCGCTGCCGGGCCAGATCGTCCAACTAATGAAACGGGCGGGGACGATCAATCCGGTCATTCTTCTCGACGAGGTCGATAAACTCGGCCGCGATTTCCGCGGTGACCCGAGCGCCGCTTTGCTTGAGGTGCTCGATCCGGAACAGAACAACACCTTCCGTGACCATTACCTCGACGTCGATTACGATCTCTCGAACGTGTTCTTTATTGCGACCGCGAATGTGCTGCACACCATTCCGCCCGCACTGCAGGACCGTCTTGAAATACTACATCTGTCGGGTTACACCGAGCGGGAAAAGGTCGAGATCGCGAACCGTCACCTTATAGTAAAGCAGTGCGAGAATAGCGGCATCGACTGTGACAAAGTCAAGTTCACGGAAGACGGCATTCTCGAAACGATCCGCCATTACACCCGTGAGGCAGGCGTCCGCAATCTGGAGCGCGAGATCGGCTCCTGCTTTAGAAAGATCGCGCGGCAGTACGTCCTTACCGAGTCCAAAGACGATTTCCGCGTTGTGATCGACGCAGAAAAGGTCCGCGAACTTTTGGGTACGATCCGGTTCCGCAAGCAGGATATCGCCCGCAAGAGCGAGATCGGACTGGTCAACGGCCTTGCCTGGACCGAGGTGGGTGGCGATGTGCTGCAGGTCGAGGCGACACTGGTGTCCGGAAAAGGCGAGGTAACCCTCACCGGAAAGCTGGGCGAGGTTATGCAGGAATCGGCCAGAGCGGCTCTTACTTGTATAAGGTCGAGGGCGGAGGAGCTGGGTATCGATCCGTCGGCCTTTCGTGAAAAAGATCTGCACATACATGTTCCCGAGGGGGCGATCCCGAAAGACGGGCCAAGTGCCGGCATCACTATCGCTACTGCTATGGTCTCCGCCATGACCCGACGAGCCGCTCGCCATGATGTCGCGATGACCGGTGAGATAACGCTTCGCGGAAAGGTTCTGCCGATCGGCGGTGTCAAAGAAAAGCTGCTTGCGGCACACCGCTTTGGCCTTAAGACTCTTATTCTTTCTAAAGAAAATGAAAAGGACCTTGCCGATATTCCGGAAGAGGTGCGAGAAGATCTCACCATTCACACCGTGGACATGATCGACGAGGTCCTGACACTGGCGATCGAACTCGGCCAAGCGCCAGAGAAGCTTGAGCCGGAACCCGTATGGCGACCTGAAGTGCCAACATCCGGCGTCACTACATCGGTCGAGTAGGCAGGACACCGGTCTGCAAGAGCCTTAGGACTTCGCTTTACTGTCGTTGCTCCTGTTGTCCTCACCCATTAAGATTTCCTTAATGAAAGTCGTTACAGCGAAGTTTATTAAGAGCGCGTTCGAGCGCTCTCACTGGCCGGAAGACTGCCGTCCGGAGATCGCATTTCTCGGTCGTTCGAACGTGGGAAAGTCGTCGTTGCTGAACTCGCTGCTTCAGCGAAAAGGGCTCGCGAGAACGTCAAATACTCCGGGCCGGACGCAGAGCATCAACTATTTTTTGGTGAACGAGGCCTTCTATTTTGTTGATCTTCCGGGCTACGGGTATGCAAAAGTTTCCAAGGCAATGCGTTCTGGATGGGGCAAAATGGCGGAAGAGTATCTTTCGGACCGGGCAGAGCTTGCATTATGTTTTCAACTTGTTGACGCGCGACACGAGCCGACGGAATTGGACAGGCAGCTAAATCAATGGCTTATCCATCACAGTAAGCCGCATATCGTGGTAGCCACGAAATCGGATAAGCTTTCTAAGAACATTCTATTAAAGAATACGAAGACCATCGCTAAGGTTTTTTCGGAAAGTAAGGTAATTCAATATAGTTCGGTGACCGGAAAGGGCCGGGAGGATATTTGGGCAGAGATCGGCTATGCACTAAAATAATTCAGAATTGAGTTGATTTATCCGCAATTTTGTAGTACAAATTGGTATTCCCTAAAACTCGAGGGTCGCGGACGAGCGTTTCGCTCAATCCTGTTTGCCAATACTACTAATTTATCCATACGAAAGCCTCCGCCTTCTTGCGTTATATCGCCATATCACAATGCGTTAATGCGTATCATTTAGAACATTAAAAGGGTTAGAACAACAACTTAACAGACAATGCCAACCAAATCGACAACATCGCGTAAGCCCAAGGCTGCTTCAGAGGATGAGGCCGTTGAAAACGATGTACCAGTGACCGAAGAAGAGGCCGCGGAAAAGACAAACGCCAAGGGAAACGGCAATAACAGCAGCGATCTGCTAAACCTTGCCGGCCTAAAGGATATGTCTATCAGCGAACTCACCCATATCGCCAAGGAGATGGGAATCGAGGGAGCCTCGGGGCTGCGGAAGCAGGAGCTGATCTTCAAGGTGCTTGCAGCACAGACCGAGAAAAGCGGCCTTATTTTTTCGGAGGGTGTGCTCGAAACTCTGCCTGACGGTTTCGGATTTCTCCGGGCACCGGAATACAACTATCTTCCCGGGCCTGACGATATTTATGTCAGTCCGTCCCAGATCCGGAAGTTCGATCTGAGGACCGGGGACACAGTTTCGGGACAGATACGCCCGCCGAAAGAAGGTGAGCGCTATTTCGCTCTGATCAAGGTCGAGGCGATCAACTTTGAAGCGCCGGAACAATCCCGCGAAAAGGTATTTTTCGATAACCTCACTCCGCTTTACCCGGATGAGCAATTGTCGATGGAGGTGGGCCCCGAGAATATCTCTGCCCGCGTCATCGACCTCGTAACGCCTATCGGTAAAGGGCAGCGTGCCTTGATCGTGGCACCGCCGCGTACCGGTAAGACGGTTCTTTTGCAGACTATCGCCAACTCGATCACCCAAAATCATCCCGAAGTAACGCTTATCGTTCTGCTGATCGATGAGCGGCCGGAGGAAGTGACCGACATGCAGCGTTCGGTAAACGGCGAGGTCATTTCGTCAACCTTTGATGAGCCGCCGACGCGTCACGTTCAGGTGGCGGACATGGTCATCGAAAAAGCGAAACGGCTTGTCGAGCACAAGCGCGACGTTGTCATCTTGCTTGATTCGATCACGCGACTAGCCCGTGCTCACAACGCGGTCGTTCCTCCGTCCGGTAAGATACTTTCGGGCGGTATTGACTCAAACGCACTGCAGAGGCCGAAGCGATTTTTCGGTGCCGCACGTAACATTGAAGAGGGCGGTTCGTTGACGATCATCGCAACTGCCCTTATCGACACGGGTTCCAGAATGGACGACGTTATCTTTGAGGAATTCAAGGGAACCGGTAACTCTGAGATCCACCTCGACAGGCGGCTTTCGGACAAACGTCTCTTCCCGTCGATCGATCTTCAGAGGTCTGGTACTCGTAAGGAAGAGCTGCTGCTCAGCCCAGAAGACCTCAATCGCATCTGGGTGATGCGTCGCGTGCTCAACCCGCTTTCGCCGGTCGAGCAGATGGAGGTCGTGCTGGAACGGCTCGGCAAGACCAAGACGAATGCCGAATTCCTTGCGTCGATGCAGACCTAACAGTCGGTTAATGTAATCTAGATCGTGAACAGTGCACCGGTTTGACGCCGGCCGCTGTTCACGATTTACTATT
>DATHVL010000298.1:0-3429 GCA_035461325.1 Pyrinomonadaceae bacterium | reverse complement strand
TTCTATCCCTCTTCACCTCAAACCCGATCCCCGCCCCCTCTGGTGCGGTGGTCGTCCCCTCGGCCGAAACCTCCACGGCCGGCTCGATCACATCCTCATGCCAATAACGTTTGGAGGCTGATACATCTCCCGGCATCGTGTATCCCGCGAGGGTGGAGATCGCGATGTTGTGTGCGCGGCCGATGCCGCTTTCGAGCATGCCGCCGCACCAGACGGGAATGCCGTTCTCGCGGCACACTCTTTCAACGAGCTTCGATTGCGTATGACCCCCGACGCGGCCGTTCTTTAGATTAATGATCTTGCCCGACCCGAGTTCTATCGCCTTGCGGGCGTCTTCGGGCGACTTGATCGGCTCGTCCAAACATATCGGGGTCTTTATCTCACGCTGCAGCTTTGCATGATCGATGATGTCGTCGTACGGCAGCGGCTGCTCCAGCATCATTAGGTCAAATTCATCGAGGCTGCGAAGCAGATCGATGTCGTCCAGCGTATATGCCGAATTCGCATCGCCCATCAACAGAATCTCGCCGAATTCAGCACGCACGGCCTTGATCACATCATAGTCCCACGACGGCGAGATCTTGATCTTGATGCGCTTATAACCGGCCTCAACTTCGACGCGGATCTTCTCCAAGAGCTGCTCCACCGAATCCTGTATGCCGATCGACACCCCGCACTCGATCACCTGATTCACTCCGCCCAGGTGCCGCCACAGCGGGACTCCCAGCTTCTTGGCCTCCAGGTCCCAGCACGCGGTCTCGATTCCCGACTTCGCCATCCGGTGCCCGCGTGCCCATTTCATCAGGCCCCAGATATCCGCCGCCGATGCCACCTCTTTCCCGACCACCATCGGTGCCAATATCTTCTCCGCCGTCACCCACGCCGAATCCGTCCACTCGTCCGAATACCCCGGACCCTCACCGCAGGTGATCTCGCCCCACCCCGCGGCACCGTCGGCGTCCTCAACGCGCACCAATATGATCCGGCGCTCATACGTCCGCCCAAAACTGGTCTCAAAAAAATGAACGAGCGGGAGGTTTATCTCGATCAGGTCAATAGCGTTTATCTTCATAACGGCAAAACATTTAGCTTAGTTATTGCCGCACTCAAATGCAAAAACGGTCTACTACGGGACAAGTTCAAAATCGATAAATTGCATCGCCGTACGCGGTTTACGCTTATTCGAATTTTCGGTCACGATTATCTGCAGAATGTAATCTCCCGGTTCCATCAAGTTCCCGATAGCGACCCCGCCGCTTACAATAGGGGCCGTCGTGCCCGGAGTTTGGCGCTCGACGGGCTTGTCTCCCCCGTCGAAAACCAGCTTCCCTTCGCGAAACATTCTGACCCTCGACCTAAGATCTAAGCTTCCCGTGTTGTAAACCTCCATGCCGTAACGCAGCACGCTTCCGGGCTTTACCCGTCGCAGGGCGGTATCTGAAACCGAGTCGCCTGCAGGTGCCTCAAGGTTTGACGCGATAAGCTGCTGATACTGCTCGACCGACATATTTTCCAAAATGATGCCGGAATGGGTAAGCGCTTTTTTCTTCAGATCCGGGATCTCGATGAACTGGCTCGTCGAACCCAGCATTCCGCTCTGAGTATCTCGGATCGCGACTCGAAGTTGATACGCCCCCGCCTTTTGGACCGGGAACGTAAAATGATAAACAAATCCGTCCGCTGCGATCTTTTTCTGAAAATCGGGCGGCATCGTCAGGGTATATATTTTCCCGATCTGATCAACCAGTTGCCCCCGGTCGCCAAAGCTCGTTGCAAGCACCTCAAACTCCGCCTTCTTGCTGCCGTCCGGTTCATCGGTGAACCGCAGCCCCTGCCCGTCCACATGCAGCAGCGATCGGACGTATGAACTGCCCTTGCCGTCGTTCGCAAAAAGGGCGTTGAGCCGCAGTTCGATATCGTTCACCGCGAAAGGCGAGTAAAGAGCCGCAAGAAGCTTCTCCCTCGGGTTCGCGTCGGTACTTACCGGTGGTGCCACATTCGCGGGGCCCGTATTGTTGAAAAAGCCGCTCCGGTAACGCACCTCGGCTCCCTTTCTCAAGACCTTGATCTCGATCCGATTAAATCTTCGCTTGGCCGCATCAAATGTCTCCGAGTCCGGTTCGTATGCCAACAGATAATAGCTTTGATCTTCCAGGATGCGGTCGACGCCTCGATTCATATCGTTCTGGCCGAATATCGAAAATCCGCCTGTCTCGTGGGCCAGATAGTCCAGCCCTCCCTGGGTTTCAAAGAGTTCATCGCGCCTCGCGCTCGATGCGGCACGCATTGCCGACGGCGACATGCCGCGTGTGTCGTCTGAGGCGGTCAGCCCCGTATACATTAGCCCCCGGGGATCGATCGTGTAGAAAACCACCGACGCTCGGTTTGCCTGGTCGACCACCTCTCTCATATAGTCCATCACCCTTCCTGACCTGGGCGTTCCGTCGCGGTCGCGCTGGAACAGCCGGAACCCGTCTGAAAACATAACTACGGATTTCCGACCGGGGTATTCGGCCATTCCGCGGATTATGAACTGCAGCGAACCGAGTGTGCCCGCGGCGAAAACGCTGCCGCGAAAATCGTTGAAGGCATTCATCCGATTCGTTTCTTCATCGATATCCGCTGCCGACACGCTCGAATCCCCTGCAGCGCTTTGAACCGCCGCAGCGTTGGGCTGGATCGGAGTAAAGGCAGTGACGCCGCCCGTCCCCATCGGGTTCCACTTCACACGCCGAATGGCGGCATGCAGTATTCGCTTATCCGTCGTAAATTGCTGCAGTGCTCCCACCCCGGCACCGCTGCGGATGATCGCTACCAGGTCCCCTTCCTGCATCTGTTCATCGACAAACTTCTTCAGCGCCTGCCGGGTGCGATATGTGGATTCATGGGAAAGTGACAGGTCATCAACCACAAGGGCGATCGTTCGCCGAACCTGTTCCGGGCGAAGACGCACGGGCGGAACGGGAACCCCTGGAACTTGCGCGGGTGCGGGCGCTGCGCTCCGCTCGCGCGTCGACGAAATAAAGCTGAACCCGGTTAGCTTCTGACGCTCGCCATTTTCATATACCTCGATCTCGTCAGCACGCAGGTCCCTGATAGGTGCCCCTTTCCGATCCGTTATCGAAACGTCCAGTTGAATGAGGTTGGTCGAGATCTTTACTACGTCTCCCCCGTCGGGCGGTGGAGTGGGCGTTGAGACTTGGGCAAAAGACGCAAGTGCTCCGGCGGCGGTGATAAATAAAATTAGAAGCGTTCGTCTCATAGGGAGGAAACTCCGACGATTCATCTTAAAGTGGCAAAAGGGTAATTAGGCATTTGCTATAATACATTCGCGCTCTGCTTTTTGGGAAGTTTTTTCGCCAAGCAATTTTCTGCATCGCTTTGTCATCAAAGATTTCGGGAGCTTTATCAATGTTCATAAAATGGATG
>DATHVL010000297.1:0-4841 GCA_035461325.1 Pyrinomonadaceae bacterium | reverse complement strand
CCGCCAAAAATCATGGAGCAAATGGCCAGACTAGTTTCAGCGGGCATACCCACCAGCCAGGGCAGCCAGTATTTTTGCATCTCGCCCTGGCCCATCATGTCCCAGGGGTGGACGAAGACCGGCATCGCTAGTGTTTCGCATGCTTGGAAAAAATCGAAAAACTGCGGCTCGCCGAGATTAAGCCCATTCACATTGGTGCCGATCTGCACACCCGCCAACCCGATCTCTTTGCAATATTCCAGCTCGCGGATGGCAAGGACGGTGTCCTGCATGGGGACCGAACCGATGGCGATGAAACGTGCCGGGTCCGAGGCTGCCGCGTCAGCGATGCCGTCATTTAGGAATCGGGCGATCTCGGCACCGTCCTGCGGCTGTGCCCAATAGCTGAACATGACCGGCACGGTCGAAAGCACTTGTACATCTACCCCGTGGCCGTCCATTTCGCGGATACGCGTCGCGGGGTCCCAGCAATTCGCCTCGATCTCACGGAAGCGGCGGCCGTCGTCTCGGACCATGGTGGCGCATCCGGTTTCATTGTGCTCGAGGAAGACAAAGCCGCCATAACCGAACTTGTCCTTCCAACGCGGGACGTCCTTGGGCAGGATGTGCGTATGAATATCGATCATGAACATAACGGGCAGTGGTGCGGGGCCGAACTTTGATTCTGCCAGAAAAACCGGAAATTTTCAGCAAACGCTTTCCGGCACTTATTTCATCTGTTATCTTTGGATGTCTGCTTTTTGACTTCGCTAATGAGGATCTAAAAATGAAATACAGGTTGATCGCCTTTTTTGCCGCCTTTGTCTTGCTCTCCAATTTCACGCTTTTGCCCGCCTCGGCCGCCGAGACAGCCAATGTAAAACGCGCTAAATCGGATCAGTTGGTCGCGATGCTTCCGGCTGCGGATGCGGTGGCAACCATCGACATTAAGCGTATGTTCGGCGAAGCTCTGCCGCTCTTTCTGTCATCGAAGCAGGCCATGCTCGCCGATGTCACGGCAAAGGTCGAAGAGATGCGAGTGAAGACCGGCATCGATATCCGGCAATTTGACCTGATGGCCGCCGGGGTCACCTTTACCCCGAAGGCTGAGAAAAAGATCTCTACTGACGCAGTGGTGATCGCACGCGGCAACGTCAATACCGCACAGATCATCACCGCCGCAAAGACCGCTGCAAAAGATAAATACAAGGAAGAAACGCTTGCCGGCAGGTCGATCTATATCTTCTCTGCGAAAGATGCCGCTGCGGCGGGACGGGATGCGGTTACCGGCACTAAACCATCGAACCACATCAACAAGATGATCGACAAGATCTCCGGCGAGATCGCGTTAACGGCACTTGATTCAAACACCGTAGCATTTGGCGACGCCGATCTCGTCCGCGGCACCGTCGAGGGAACGACTCGAATGAGTGCCGACATTATCAGCCTCTTGCACAAAAAGCCCTGTGCCGTAGCGAATTTTGCGGGAAAGGTTCCTCCCGGAATGAGTGCGTTTCTTCCGATGGAGCAGGACGACCTGACCGACAGCATCAATTCGATCAAGTACGGTTTCGGCAACATGGACACCACGGGCGGTGTGCTCGCCATGAGCGTTACGGCCCGAACCGATCAGGAAGCGAACGCGACACAGCTTTATGACACGCTAGAAGTGCTGCAGGCTTTCGGCAAGATGGCACTCGGGGCGTCAAAGCGGCCCGACCAGCAGCTTTATGCTCGGCTGATCGAGAATCTGACGCTCGGCCGTACGGGGACGGACGTGTCGATGGACCTGCGTGTGCCGCAGACGGATGTCGACGCGCTGATGGCAATACTGGTCAAATAACCTAGAGAAAAGAGTTTATCGGGCCGTGGGAGAGACAACTCCTGCGGCCTTTTTCTATTAGAACCGCCGCCGTCCACGATAACCGCCGCCGCTGCCTTTTTGACGGGCAAATTGCTCCAGATCGCGGTTAAATTTGCCGGTTTCGTCCAAAAGCGGGTACAGCTGAAGATTGCTCGAGAGATATGCCGCACGGAGCTCGACGGGCCGGGTGCCGGCACGGTTGATCACACGGACCTTGGTACCGCGGACGGACTCTATCCATTCCGCGAATTCCTCCGCACGCCCGACGGTCGCTGACAGCAGCAGGAGCCTTATACGCGGCGGCGAGAGGATTATCGCCTCTTCCCACACGTGGCCGCGTTCATCGTCTGACAGGTAATGTGCCTCGTCCAATATCACAAAATCGGTCCGGACCTGGTCGCCTTGCCTGAGCGCGTCAAATAGCTGATTTCGGTAGATCTCGGTCGTGCCGACGATCAGCGGGGCGTCGGCGTTTTCCTTGCGGTCACCGGTGAGGATGCCGACTTTTTCGGGACCGAACTCCTCGGAAAACTCAATATACTTCGAATTAGTAAGGGCTTTTAGCGGGGTCGTGTACCACGTACGCTTGCCGTCGGCCAGCAGGCGGCGGATCTCCTCTCGGGCGATCCACGTTTTGCCGCTCCCGGTGGGGGCAGTGACCAGGACGTCCTGATGCTCGATCGCCTCCAGCGCCTCCACCTGAAAATCGTCGGGCTTGAACGGCTGCGGCTCGGGAATGCCGATCCCCGAAAGCAGTCGCTCGACAGCCTTCATCTGCTGAAGCGTCTGTGAAGCTTCGCGGGGAGCGGGGGAACTCTCCGGTGCAAAATTTCGTTTACCCCTTCGTTCTTGAGATGATCGGCCCGGGGGCCGTTTTCCCCTGCGGTCTTGCGTCTTTCTACGCGGCATAAGGAAAAATGTTAACCGCTGGCGGAAGTAATAGCAATTTCTTTCTTTACCGGGCGGTAAATGTTAAAATTGCGATTTGCGTCGCAACGCAACTGCGGCATGCTGCGTCTAACTTTTCAAGGAGTTTTTCGGGTTTTTCGTACTAAAATTTTGGGGTTTTATGTTTGAGCAGCAATCTTATATACCGGAGGCCGAGGCACCGGTGCCTGACGACGGCGTCCTCTTTCGAAACTACGAGATAAAGCCGTGGGAGATGAGCCCGCGCCTTTACAAGATCCTGGCGGCCTCCGCCATCTTTAATATCCTTGCATTTGTTGTCATCGCCCAGTCAAACCTGTTGACGATGAAAGGGTGCGATAGCCCCTTTGTCGGCCGGGTCTGCCAGGTGCTCGACACCGTCTATATCGGCGCAGTGCTGTTCGGCACGGAGCGTGACTACATAGACGTGGAGTACGACCGGATCGACCTCGGCTCGGCCGAGATAACGATGATCGACGTCAGCAACGAGGGCCCGCAGCTGCAGTACCCCGAAGGCTATTTTCAGCTAGCGAATCCCGAACAGTACTCAGCGATGATGGGTCAGGACCCTTTGTCCGGTTTTGATTCGGGCTTTTCCACTCTTCCGCCTCCCGGGCCCGATCTTATGAATACGCGGCCCGTGCTGCCTCCGCCGACGCGAAATCCGATAGCTAGGGGCAATCTCCCCGATTCCCCGCTTGGTGATATTGAAGAGGACGGTGAGGAAGAGTCCGTGATTGCCGGCAACCGCAAGGGCGGCGGCGGACGGCTGCCGGGTGCGGAAAACTCTAACCAAGAAACCGAAGTCGCCGACGCCGGAACAAATACGAATACGGCGCCCCAAGCGACTCAAGGTTCCGGGTCAGGCGTTGATATTAACAGGCGGCCGATAGTCGATCTGGCGAATCATGTGAACGAGCTTCGCGATGAATCGGGTCTCAACCTCCAAGGCAACTTTATTATTAAAGCTCGTGGGCGTCTGGATAAAGAGGGCAAGCTCGACCCCAAGACTTTCCGCTATATGGAGGCTCAGGGTGAGGAACAGCTGGTCGGCGTCGTCCAGGAAGGAATAAGTTCGATCAACGCTGCGGGTTTTCTCAAATACCTTCACATGCTTTCGGGCGAAGACCTGAACCTGATATTCCAGCAGGATGCCGAAAATCTGTCAGCGCTTATCGAATCACAAATGGCTTCTGAGACCCGAGCCAAGTCTGTAAAATCATTGCTCGAGCTTTTTTTGAACGACACAAGAAATAAGAAGATGCGGCCGGATGCCACTCAGGACGATAAGGACGACCTTACCCTTCTGCAAGGTGCCGTCGTTAGGCAGGAAGGTGCTAAACTTATTATCGAGTTTGTCGTGCCCAAGAACGTAGCTCATCCGATGATCGAGCGAAAGCTTGCCGAGCAAAAGGCCGAGGCCCGCAAGCCGAACGGCAATGCAGGATTGAATACCAACAATAACTCCGCGTCGAGATGATCTTGTTTTGTTTAACCAAAATATTCTACGTTGCGATACTGTTGTGTCTTGGGACCGTCGCTGTTTTTTCCCAAGATACTGCACCGCCGGACAAGATCGTACTGAACAAGCGTCCATTGGTGGACTTCAGCAATTTATTAAGAGAAAAACTCAGGTTGGGCGACGTTGATTGGAACGGCCACTTTTCGGTCCAGATGAAAGGGGTTCTTGACGAAAAAGGCCGTATCGACCCGAGTACAGTTCAAATAGTTTCGACGGGAGATCCTGAATTGGCGGCTATTGCGGTGGACGGTATCGAGGCGGTAGACGCAAGCGAATTATTCGCGTTGTTGAAAGATCTTGGGATGCGACCTTTTACTTTGCACCTTTCTCAGGATGCGGATGATTTCACCGCAAGAATAAGCACCGAAGCTGAGACAGAAGCACGTGCTAGGTTAATTGAACCAATGTTCCGGTTCGTAATCGACGAATCAAAAAAACGATTAGGCGATAGCCACTCGCCAAATGCCAAGTACGATCTGATCATCTTGAATGCTACTAGCATTTCAAGACGAGAAAATGTCCTTGAATTTCAAGTGTTTATGCCCAAAG
>DATHVL010000296.1:0-3115 GCA_035461325.1 Pyrinomonadaceae bacterium | reverse complement strand
CTGATCGGGCACAATGCCGTTCGCCGAACCGTGATGGGCCTGGACGACCGCGCTCCGACCGCCGAAGAGCAGCGGAAGATGAACGAGCTGGTGGAGCGGGCGATGCGCGAGGGTGCCGTGGGGCTTTCGACGGGCTTGATCTACCTGCCGGGGACGTTTGCCAAGACGGAGGAAGTCGTAGAGCTGGCAAAGGCGTCTTCGAAATACGGTGGGACATATGCAAGCCATATCCGGAACGAGGGCGTCGGGGTTTTTGATGCGATCAAAGAGGCGATCAATATCGGCGAACAGGCAAAGATGCCGGTCGAGATCTCGCACTTTAAGATCAGTGCCAAGTCGCTGTGGGGGCAGACGGATAAGACGCTGCAGCTTGTGAAGGACGCACGTGACCGCGGGCTGACGGTGACGGTCGATCAGTATGCCTATCCGGCGTCATCGACCTCGCTCGACGCGCGGATGCCCAGCTGGGCGATAGCCGGGGGACGGGATGAGGGTCGCAAGCGTCTTGCCGATCCTCAGATCCGTGCACGTGCGGCCGCGGATATGAAAAAGTCGCGTTCGGAGGCGGGATTTACGGATTACTCCGACGCATTTGTAGCGAGCTATAGCGCCAACCCAGAGTTCAACGGGAAGAATATCAAACAGATCACGATGGAGGTCCGAGGGAAGGACGATCTCGATTCACAGATCGAGCAGATCTTTGAAATGTATGACAAGGGCGGGGCGCAGATGGTGTATCAGGTGATGCACGAGGACGATGTGAAGAGCATAATGGCCGCACCGTTTACGATGATCGCGTCGGACAGCGGCGTGCGGGAATTCGGAGCGGGCGTGCCGCATCCGCGGGGGTATGGAAACAACGCCCGAGTGCTGGGCCGGTATGTTCGCGAGCTGAAGATCATTACGCTTGAGGATGCGATCCGCAAGATGACGTCGCTGCCGGCAAATACGTTCGGGCTCCGCGACCGCGGGCAGATCCGGGAGGGGTTTGCGGCGGACATGGTGCTGTTTGATGAGACGACCGTGGGGGACAAGGCGACGTTCGAAAAGCCGCACCAGTATGCGGAAGGCTTTACCGCGGTGATCGTCAACGGCGGAGTCGTATTTGACGGGACGAAGATGACGGGGACGATGAGCGGCCAGTCGATCCGCGGGAACGGGTACGCGGGAAAATGATATTATCGGCGGGTGGAGTATCGGATCCGCCTAGCGAAACAGAGTGACGTTCCCCATCTGCCGGGGATCGAGCAGCGGGCGTCGGAGCTTTTCGCCTCGACGCCCTTTGCCGTTGAGGCGGAGGCGAGCTGCCTCTCGGAAGCGTTTCATCGTGAGCAAGTTCATTTGGGAAGGACGTGGGTTGCTGCGGATGTGGATAATATGCCAGTCGCATTCGCTACACTGATCATGGTGGACGGCCGGCCGCACCTGCACGAACTATCTGTCGATCCCGCTCACGGCCGCCGCGGCCTCGGCCGCAAACTTGTTGAAACCGTCTGCGAACGAGCGAAGACCGACGGCCATCCCCACATAACCTTGTCTACCTACAAGGACGTACCGTGGAACGCTCCATTCTACGAGCGATCGGGATTCCAAATTCTGGACGATCGCGAACTGGGAACTGGAATGAAGGCCCTCCGAAACGAAGAGAAAAGATCGGGCCTGGACATCGCTTCGCGGGTAGTAATGATCCGCGATCTAACCGGTCATCCTGAAAAAAGTCGTTGAATAATATGCCCAGATAGGAGTATATTTCGGTAATCCCGGCAACTTAACTTCGTGTCCACTTTTTTGACGCAGGGGCGTGGTTGCCCCGCGCGCTTGAAAGGATGGTGACTATGAAGCGATATTTGCTTTCCGCGCTTTTTATCCTGGTGCTCGCCGCCGGGATCGTAATTTCACAACAGAACAAGAATTTCCGTGTAACTCTGAACGGGTTTGAAGAGGTGCCCGCGGTCTCGACTTCCGGGCATGGCACGTTCCACGCCTTTATTCAGCCGGGCGACGCAAGCGTTCAGTACCAGTTGACGTATGACGAACTAGAGGGCACGGTCACGCAAGCTCACATCCATCTCGGCCGCGAAGGTACGAACGGCGGAGTCGCGGTGTTCATATGCTCAAATCTTGGCAACGGGCCGGCCGGGACGCCGCCTTGTCCGGCACCGCCGGCGACCGTTAGCGGCGTGTTCACGGGCGACGACATTGTAGGGCCGGCAAACCAGGGCTTGGCGCCCGGCGAATTGGACGAACTGATCCGAGCGATGCGGGCCGGAGCGACATATATTAATGTGCACTCGACGCTGTTCCCGGGCGGTGAGATCCGCAGCAAGATCGACGTGAACGATCATCGGCGTTAGAAGGGTGGGCCGGCAGTGAAACTGATCGGCTCATTAGTTGCGGGGTGACGAAAACTTAATCGCCAGGCATGGAGGTAAAGGCGCTCGGCGGTGCCGCCGCCGCGCTTCGTGTCGCCGACGATCGGATGGCCGATGTGGGCGCAGTGAATGCGGAGCTGATTGGTGCGGCCGGTTACCGGTTCGAGCTCCAGCAGCGTCGTATCGATATTTCTATCGCGGACGCGATAGCGCGTGACCGCCTGTTTTCCGTCCGCCTTTATGTCCCAGTGTTTGAGTTCGGGATAGCGCCCGATCGGCGCCTCGATCGTTCCTTCACTTTCTTCTAATCTGCCTTGAACGAGGGCCAAATACAGCTTTTCGACCGACTTGCGCTGGAATTGCTTGGCGATGATGCGATGGACCCGGTCGCTTTTTGCCACGACTAGCAGGCCGGACGTTTGTTTATCGAGCCGGTGGATAAGGCCGGGGCGGATCGCGGGAGAGCCGTTTTTGCCGAGATTCAGGTGATGAGCCAGCGCATTCAAGAGCGTGCCGGCCTTGTCTCGATGTGTGGGGTGGACTAGCATCCCGGCGGCTTTGTTGACGACGATCAGGTTCTCATCTTCGAAGACGATATCGAGGGGAACGTCCTCGGGCTGCATCGCATTTTCGCGCGTTAGGTCGAGGTGCAATTCGAGAAAATCGTTTGCACGCACGCGGTAGCCGCGGTTCTCGTGTCGACCGTTGACCTCGCATTTACCGTCGCGAACGATCTCGCGGAG
>DATHVL010000295.1:0-13245 GCA_035461325.1 Pyrinomonadaceae bacterium | reverse complement strand
ACTCCTGACCTTTGACGATTTTCGCATCGAGTTTCCCAGGCTGGCGGGAAACGTTCGCGGAACCGGTACCGATTTTCGCTGGCTGGGAGAACTTCAGGCTGCTGCGGCAAGTACCCCTTCGCTAACTTTGGGCGGCCTGTTCCTTTCCGACGCTGTCGCCGAATATCGCGACCAACAGTTGATCGTATCCGCCGGGAACGCCCGGGCGGCGCGTTTCTCGGTGGCCGAGGCGGAATTTGAAGATCTTCGCACTCGCGACATGAGGATGACCTATCGCGACAGGGCACTTACGCTCGCCGCACCGGGGGCGCAGGTTTCGCGATTCACAATGGATGATTACGACCTGCGCGATATTGATGCAGGCGGGTTAAGAGTATCCGATAGAGGCGACCGTACAGAGGTCGAGATCGACCGCCTGAGGGCCGCAAATGCGACCCTGGGCTCGACGCGGCTGCGTGGGCTTTCGGCCGACAACTTTGACCTGGTTGACCTCCCGGCGACGACCGATCTCACGGCAACAAACGTCAGGGCCGAACGGCTTGATGCCGAGGGCGCCCGCGTTGACGATCTGGTCGCCGACCGCGTCACCGTTGAAGATCGCGGCGCGACAACGGTCGTTTATTCAAATAGTGTGCGTATGGCGAGTGCCGAGGCCGGCGGGGCGATCCTTGGATCGATGAACATCGCCGGCGTACGGCTGACTATCAGGAGCGGTCGCGTTGAGGCCGTCTCGCAGGATATCGATGCCGGTACCGTGCAGCTCCGGGCGGGCGATACATTTCCCGAAGGCGGCACATTTGAAAATGTACGGATCGGTCAGCCGGTATTCATCCTTGAGCCCTCGGGCCGGTACAGGGCGTCGGCTGATATGAGCCTCGGCGGCGGCGTGATCGGAAGTATCCCGCTGGGGGCCGCAACAGCTAGGGTGAATGCGACGAACGACAACGTCGAACTGACGGGGCTTGATGCACAAGTGATGGACGGTCGCGTCGAGGGCCGGGCCCTGATAGCTATGAACGCCCGTAGCCGTTCGGATATCACCGCCGCCTTCACCGGTCTTGATCTTTCAAAACTGGTTGCACTCGGTGCCGGACGCGTGATCCCGTTCGAGGGAACGACCTCGGGCAACGTCGACATCGATTTTGCAGGTACAAACTATCGCACCGCAAGCGGTACCGTAACGGCGGACATCGCCGCAAACGCAGGTTCCGATGCCGACGGGCGTATCCCGCTTGAGGGCCGTGTCGAACTCGACGGTGTCAACGGGCTTTTCAACATTGGCGTCGCACGTCTGAACACGAACAACACTGATCTCACGGCCACCGGGCGGTTTGATTTGAACGGGGATGATTCCGACCTGGGGATCGCGCTCAGAAGTTCTGACGCACAAGAAGTCGAACGCCTGCTGAGGGTCACGAATATCTCGCCCGAGCTCGAGGAACAGCTTGATGCGTATCAGGTCGACATCGCGGGCGATATGCGATTCGACGCCAAGCTGCTGGGGAATGTGACGAACCCCGTCATCGATGGCCGTGCCTCACTACAGTCCATTGCCCTGCGGGGACGGCCCTTGGGCACCGTGACAACCGGTGTCTTTGTTTCACCCGCGGGGTTTGAGTTGCGGGAGGGTCTGCTCGAAGATCCGGCCGGGGGCACAGTCGCATTTAACGTAAACGTCCCGAGCGGGGGACTGAATAACACCTCGGTTAACGCAACGTTAACAAATGTTAATGCCGGCAATTTGCTCGCTGCCCTCCCTATGGAGTTGCCCGGACGGCTGAGTGATTTCCAGGGACAGACGTCCGGCACTGTTGAGCTGACGGGTCTGCCGAACAACGCCCAGGGTGCGGTTGATCTTACGGCCGGAAACGGTACGATCGGCGGCCAGCCCTTTGACAGTTTGCGGGTGCGGGCGGAATTCACCGGTACGCGCGTCGACATTCGCGAGGGTGAGATCAAGGTGGGCCAGGGTTCGGTGACGGCGGCGGGTTATTACGACCGCGCCTCGACCATTTTCGACCTGTCGCTGACGGGCGACGATGTGCCGGTCGCATTGGCCCTATCGCTCCTGCCCCAAAATGAAAGCATCCCGACCGTTACCGGCCTGACCGATTTTACTGCGACGGCTCGCGGCGAGATGAATCGAACGGCTACCTATGACGTTAATTTCTCGGGCACGGCGAGGGATGTGGTCGTCAATGACAGTCCCTTCGGCAACGTTACCTATCAGGGCAACACTCGGGATCAGCAGCTCACGGCAACTCTGACCGCGCAGATCGACGGTCGTGCACAGGAATTTGATGCGACGGTCGATTTCGGCCGGCCGACAATGCCGTTCAGCTTTGTTCACGTAATGAACCAGAGCCCGCTCAGGCCCTTCCTGGCGATGATCCCGCAGCTCCGCGGATACGACATCTCGGGTACGGCGACGGGCCGAATTGAATTCGGCGGCGACCTGATGCGTGAGGATTCGGAGGGGAATCTTGTATTTTCAACCGAGACGCTAACCGGTAATGCAAACTTCACGGCGTTGTCACTGCAGATCGAGGACACTCCGCTGGTGGCCACCGAACCGGTGAGGATCAGCTTCGATCCGCGCGAGGTGCGGTTTGAAAGCGCGAGATTCGCCGGCGGCGGTTCAAACCTTTCGATCGCGGGCGTTAAAGCACTCACCGATGACGGCATCAACAACTTGTCCGTCGACGGGCGGGTGAATCTCAGCCTTCTTAATGTTTTTCCGGGGATAGCCGGCAGCGATATGTTTTTCGCCGGTTACGCCGACGTTGCGGTGCGTCTTGCCGGAGTTAACAAAGACGCCCGGCTCTCCGGCACCGCTGATCTCGCTGACAGTTCGTTCGCTACATTTGTCGGTTCCAGCCGCATCTCTGCGGATCGGATCCGCGGCCGCGTGCTGTTTGCCGGCAACCAGGCACAGATCGAACGCGCCACCGGTTACTTGGGCGGCGGGCAGTTTGTTGCAAGTGGCGGAGCTCTCTTTGCCGACGACCTTAGCATCGCCTCATATCAGCTGTCGCTGAACGGAACAAACATCACGGTGCCGCTGCCGGAAGATTTCATAACTACGGGCGATGCGCGCCTCGAGGTCTCCGGCCGGCGTATCGACGGCCAGCTAACAACGCTGATCGCCGGTTCGATCCTGGCACGGCGGTCGATCTATAGCGAAGATATCGATCTGGCCAACATCGTTGGCGGGCGCGGTAATGGCTCGCTCTCGCCCGGCGGCGGATTGATGGCGACGCGCTTCGACCTTTCGATCGAGGGACGCGATGCCTTGATCATTCGCAACAATATCGCCGACGTGACCGCCTCGCTCTCGCTTCGCCTAACCGGTACCACCGACAATCCGCAGATCTCGGGCCGAATTACGGCAAACCGCGGTACCGTGTTTTTCCGAAACGACCGGTATGAGGTGCAACGCGGCGTGCTGGAATTCCCGCCTGACACCTCCATAGAGCCGATCATTTATCTGCAGGGCGAGACAGAGATACAGGGCTATCAGATCTTCGTGAACCTCTCCGGCCCGCTAACGGACACCGAAAACCTGAGCGCTACGGTTCGTTCAAGCCCGGCTCTTCCCCAGCAGGACGTCGTCTCGCTGATCACGACCGGCAGCCTGGCGAATACGGTATCCGGCATACCGACGCTGGCATCTACGGGGATCAACACGGCAGCCGAGGTGCTTACCGATGCGATCATAAATAACCCAGCTCGTCGTGCCACCGACCGGCTCTTTGGCCTGAACGTGTTTGAGATCGACCCGATAATCTCGGGCGAAAGGGCAAACCCGACGGCTCGTTTAACGGTGGGTCGGCAGATCAACAACAACCTGCGGGTGACCTACTCAACGGACCTCTCGCAGGACCAGAATCAGGTGTTGGCGTTGGAATATCGGGTATCTAACAAATTGGCGTTTGTTGCGCAATATGAGCAGCGCTCATTGACGAATGTTACGCGAAACCGCGATAACTTTAGTTTTGAGATCAGGTTGAGGAGACGATTTTGAGGGGGACCAGATTCCTTAACCCACATCTTATGACCGAGATTCCCACCCGGATACGGCGGAAGGCGGAGCATTGTGCCCTAGCGGCCCTCATTTGCTGCGCCCTGTTTGCCGCCGCGGCCCACGGCCAGGCTTCTCGGTGGGAGAACAGGCCGATAGCTGAAGTGCTGGTGGTATTTGAAGGGGCGGATCCGAACATTTCTTCGGCAGAGCAGTTTCGCATGATAGCCCGCGCTGCACTTGGCAGCACATACTCGACCGTAAATATCCGCAACGCTATCGCCGATATTTATGATACGGGACAAGTGGCTATGGTCACCGTCGAGGCTATAGATGCCCCCGGCAACTCCGTTCAGCTTAGGTTCTTGATCCGGCGGCAGACCATTGCGAGGCGAGTATCGATCGAGGTAGTTGAAGCAGAAGACGTCGACGTCAGCGAACAAGAACTGCTGCTCCGCCTGAACTTGCTCGACCCGGGCACCGTCGTAAACGAGCGCGTGCTGCAGACCAATGCGGACATGATCCTCGAGTATCTCCGTGAGCGCGGCTTCTACCGCGCGGAGGCGGTATATGAGCAGCGGCCAATGGCAGCAGGCACGGATGTCGCGGTGGTTTTCCGCGTGACCACCGGAACGCAGGCTACGGTCGAGGCGTTCAATATAGATATCGAGGGCTTTGATAACGCGGCCCTACAAAGAGAGATCAAGCTCAAGGCCGGCGAGCCTTATTCACGAGCGGAGCTCCAGCGCGATGTCGACCGAATACGCGAAACGCTCCGCGAATCTGATTTTCTCGCGCCCACATTAAATGAGCCGCGAACCGTATACGACAGTTCGACCAATACTATCGCTATTTCCCTGACCGGTTCGGCGGGCCCGACCGTGGAGGTTGTTGTTGATGCCGAGGGGGGCGCAGGCGTAGGAAGCTCGACTCAGAATCGGCTTCTGCCGATAAGGCGTGACGGGACGCTCGATTACGCTGCGATCATCGAAGGGGAACGCCGCCTTGAAAATCACTATCAGGAACGCGGCTATTTCTTTGTCGATGTGATCGCGGTCTGTTCGGTGGAGCCGGCCGTCACCGAAAGGGACGGGGCGGTGCTGCCGAGCGGTACTGAATACCTTTGCTCGGTGCTTACGAGCTCTGACCTCCAGGGACGAAACGTCGAAGTAAAATATGTAGTGAATCTCGACCGTCGGCTGCGGCTTGAAGAGATGCGGCTTGAGGGAACCGATCAGTTCACCATCGATGAGATCAAACCCGTTCTCGATACCCAGGAGGCCAACATTCTGGGCATCATCCCGATCTTTGGGTACGGCCGCGGCTACACCAGCCAGCGGATCCTTGAGAATGACGCCGCTACTATACGCTCGCTGCTTCGGGAGCTGGGCTATCGTGATGCCGAGGTCAGGGTCAACCAGGGTGTTTCGTTAACGGGCGACGAGCTGATCATCACGTTCGTGGTGGATCAGGGCGAGCCGACAGTCGTTTCAAATGTTCGTATCGTGGGCAACACGGCTTTCACCGACGCGGAACTTGAGGCGGTCCTACCGGAAATCGTCGGGCGGAATTATTCAAGGGCCCGGGCCAGGAACGGGCAGCGCCGGATCTCGGAATACTACGCTGAGCGCGGCTATTTTGATGCGAAGATCGATTTTGCTGCCGAGGAGGAGCCCGTCGACCCCGCGACCGGCGAGCCGCGTTTTGAGGTAATTTATACGGTCGAGAACGAAGGCGTGCCGGTCTATATCAACCGCATTCTGGTTACGGGCAATGAGCGAACTAAGACGGGTGCCATCGAAAAGGCATTGACGCTCGAGAGTGACACCCTTCTCCGGGCGACCGACATTTATACCAGCGAACAAAATCTTTACGCGAGCGCGGCCTTTGAGCGGGTAAATATTACCACTCAGCCTGTGGGCGACCGGGCGGGCGGTGGACGTCTTACCGACGTGATCGTGGAAGTTATCGAACAGCCCCCAAGGCTCCTGCAGTACGGCGGCGGTTTTTCGACCGACCTGGGCCTCACCGGCTTCGTCGACATCCGGCACTTTAACCTGCTCGGAAATCTCTGGCAGGGCGGCGCCCGCCTCAGGTGGAGCCAACGCCAACAACTCATACAGCTGGACTTCGTCAATCCAAGGTTCCTCAAGGACGGCGAAAAGCGCTATGCGCCTCTCACGGTATCGGCGCAGTATCAGCGCGACTCGACGGTTACGCGCTTTTTCAGGTCGGCCTTCGACCAGGGTACCTTTGGCATCGTGCAGCGGATCGATGAAGAGGGTAATCCCATTGACGAATTTGGCGAACCGGCCGGCGACCCGACCCTCAACCGTTTGACGCTCACCGCAGAGTCGAACAGGACGATCAGCCGCCGCGACCGCAGCATACTTTTCTTCAGATATCGCTTTGAAGACGTTCGCCTGACCAACATCCGCAGCCTGTTGATCCGCGATCTGCTTGAGCCCGACTCGCGTATCCGTATCTCTGGCTTCGGCGCCACTTTTGTCCGCGACACACGCGAGCGCTGCAATATCGAATATTCGGTCCTCGAGATCATCGCACGGGGCGATCCGGGCGATCCGTGCCGGTATAACGTTAGCGATCCCACCAACGGTAATTATTTCACGGCGGAGTATAACGTTTCGCTGCCGGCGCTCGGGGCGAATATCGGGTTCCACAAGTTCCAGGCGTCGTATAATTTTTACTACACGCTCACCGGACTGCGGAACACCACACTCGCGGCCCGGGGCATACTCGGTTTGGCGAGCGTATTCTCGAAACGCGAGCGTTTTGCATCGGAGCAGTTCCCGGAACTCGAAGGCATCTTGCCGATCAGCGAGCGCTTCTTCGCCGGCGGCTCTAATACGCTACGAGGGTTTAAATTCGAATCGGCGGGGCCGCGCGTCGTCATCGTGCCCGAGGGCGAGTTCATAAACCGCGACGGCGAACCGGTATTCCTCGATCCCTTTACGATACCGTTCGGCGGTAACGGCCTGGCTGTTGTAAATCTCGAGGCGCGCGTTCCGCTTAACAACTGGATCCGTGCGGTTCCCTTCTATGACGGCGGCAACGTATTCCGCCGCGTTGGCGACATTTTCAATCCGCCGGATGTTCCCGAGGACGACGTGTTTCGCCGAAACCTGAGGGCTCTGTGGACGCACTCCGTTGGCCTCGGGTTCAGATTTAAAACGCCGATCGGAGGCGAGTTCGGTATCGATTATGGATACCTGCTCAATCCTCCAACCTTCATTATTCCGCAAGGCAACAACCCTGCTGCCTTTTACCGCTTGCCCCAGGGGCATCTTCACTTCCGCTTTTCGCAAGCTTTCTAGCCGCTAGTTGATCGCGGCGGAGCTTAACACTTCATCTACCTCGACGATCAGCGCCTCGTTCTGATCGAAGTACAGGACCTCCTGCAGCTCTTCTTGAGCGGCAGCGGGCTCCTCGCGAAGCTCGCCGCCGTCCTGGGGAGAGCCGGGGGGATCGTGATCGTTCTCATCAGAGTTGTCCGTACTGTGAACTCGTTGGCGGTTGATGGCCTTGGTCAGGTACATCGCCCGATCGGCCGCGACGATGAGTTCATCCAGCGATTCACCCTGGCCCGGATAACTTGCCGAACCAATGCTGACGCCCACGCAGACGGAGCCCTCCGCGTCACCACCGACCGGGAGCGAATATTCGCTGACGGCGTCCTCGATCCGCCGCTGAAGCCGTTTTACGTCGGCCGGATCCGTCTCCGGAACTATTGCGACAAATTCGTCGCCGCCGTAACGGGCCAGAAAGTCGTATTCGCGCATTTGTTCTTTGATCACACCCGCGATGCCTTTCAGTACCGTATCGCCCACCTTGTGGCCAAAGCTGTCGTTGACAGATTTGAACCCGTCGAGGTCAAGGACGAGCAGCTGAAAATTCGTCGACTGCCGGCGGGAACGCGCGACCGCCTTGTCGAATTCGGATTGAAGGCTGCGTGAGTTCGGCAGTGCCGTAAGCGGATCGGTCAGTGCGTACGCTTGCGCTTCGGCATGCCGCACCGCCTTTTCGATCGCATCCGATGCGATTCGAGAGACCGTATCCAGTAGCCGAACATGCTCGTCCTGATAATGGGGCATTGACCGCGCATACAGAGAAACAGCGCCGATCAGCTTGTCGCCCGTCAGCAACGGAAGGCAGAGCATCGTCGTGTAATCCCGTCCGATGTCATCCTCCGCAAATGCGAGGTCCAATAGCGGATCGACATTGCTGACCGGCTGTTTCTTCTTCAACGCATAACCGGTTGCCCCCTCCCCGATCTTCACCCGGCGCCCCGCCAGGAGGTCTGCGTTCGGCCCGGCGGCATAGACGGCTGCGGCGGCCTCGCCGTTGGGCTCCATAAGATACACCACACATGACTCATACGGTACGAATTCTGATACCTTTCGGACAAACAGCGAGATCGTGTCATCAAGGCTCAAAGATGAGCTGAAATCCCGGGCGAGCGAATATAGCGTAAACACTTCGTGGTTTGCACGCTGTATCTGCTCCACGTAATCAGGGATCTCGTGAGGCTCAGGCTGTCGGCTGCGGGCGTCGGCGGGATCCAAATTGTACGCAAGTCCCTCCGCGTTTATCCGTTCTTCAAAGAATTTGAGATTGCGGAGCAAGAGGTCTACCAGCGACGGGTCGAATTGTGTGCCCGCACGCGAACGCAAGAATTCACACGCTTCGTCGCGCGTGACAGCCGTACGGTAAGGCCGCTCCCCGCGTAGCGTATCGAAGGCATCGGCAACCGCAATGATCCTCGCAGTCATCGGAATGTTCGTTCCGGAAAGGCCTTCCGGATATCCGCGGCCGTCCCAGCGTTCGTGGTGATAACGAACGGTGGGCACGACCGGGTACGGAAACCCGGCCTTTTCCAGAATCGACGCGCCCACGGCGGAGTGGATCTTCATTTTCTCCATCTCGGCAGGCGTAAGCTTGGAGGGTTTGTTCAAAATGTGATCGGGCACGGCCAGCTTCCCGATATCGTGCAGAAGCGCTCCCGTTCTTAGTGCATTGATCTCATCGTCCGAGAGCCCCAGTATAGTGCCCATTCCGACCGCGTAGATCTGTGTCCGCCGGACGTGGCCAATGCCGACCTGATCGCGTGCGTCGATCGCCGTGGCGAGAGCTTCGACCGTTGCTAGATGCATTTGGCTTGCATCGGCGATCTGTCGCGTCTTTTGCTCAAGGCTGAGAATATGGACCTTATGAGCAAGATTGCCGGCAACAATAAGAGGCAATATCACCAGGCCAATATCGACACCGAAATGGTTGAAGACCAGGTACAGCACCATGGCTGTGAACGCCGTCACCAAATTCGCCGCGGCCCGAGTCGGGATCTCCGAGTTCTTTCGGACGGGCGATATGATCATTCCGGCGACGAAGTATACCGCCGCCATTCCCAGAAGTGCGAACGTAACATTATTGGGTACCAGTACTCCCGGAAGCGCGGTGATCGCGGTATTGCCGGTGATATATCCGGCCAAGTAATGATATGTCCCGGCGGCTATAAAAAATGCGGCCCCATCGACTGAGAGGGGCGTCAGAAGTTCCGCAACGCGACGGTCGCGACGCGGCCATTGTGAAATATACGCTAAAGCCCCCAGCAGCACGCCCGCACCGACGCCCATCCACATCGTGCCCCAGAAGGCCATTACGAGCTTTGGATCGAACTCGATACTAGTAAACGGGAGCCGCGAACGATACTTGCCCACGATCAAAGCCACAAAGGCTGAGGCTCCAAACACGAGCAGCTGGCCCGAGGGATAGCGCAGCACTTCGGCAAATGCATAGATCGCGATGGCCGCTCCCATTATTAGGAACGTCCATCGTAAGGTCTTAGACCTTAATTGTTGATCTATTGCCGTCATCACTGCTTATCAAGAAAGCCAACTTTTGGCAGCCGAAAATTCTCTAATGAACTCTGGATCGCAATTGCCGCGGAAGCCGTTTATGACCGGAAGCAGACGCGGGTGGGAGCCCCGGTTCGTTCCATACTCAAAGGTCGTGCCAGTCAGTGATAAACGCCGGAGAGCCCTAAATCGCTAGGCTCCGGCTTTCAAATCACCGGGGCGAGGCAGTGTTATAATTCAATCTGACGTTTCAGAATGACCGTTGATATTCAAAATGAAGGTAGGGCCCGCATCCGGGCGTTCCTGGTCGTGGCATTCATGGCTTTAGCAGCCGTTGTCGCGGCCTCGGCTCAGGACGTGATCAAGATCGAGACCGAGCTCGCGGCCTTTGAGGTTTCCGTTACCGATCGCGACGGCAAACCGGTCACGGGCCTGGATGCCTCCGCGTTTAAGATCTTCGAGAACGGCGAAGAGAAAGAGATCGCATTTTTTCAACCGCTTATTGATGGTGAAGACCGCCGGCCGATGCTGGTCGTTTTCGCGCTCGATGTTTCAGGCAGCCTCACACCCGCCGAACTCGAAAAGCTTCGTTCCGCGATGGACCAGTTCATTGATCGCCTCGCCCACCCGCACGCATATTTCGCAGTGACCACGTTCGCGATGAACGTCAAACGTCGGCAGGCCTTTACAAATAGAACCGAACGGGTCCGGCGGGCGATGGCAAACATTGAAAGGGATCGCGACGGGCTTTCAACGCACGCTTATGATGCAGTGGACGATGCTGTTCGGCTGATAGCGCGGAACGCACCCAAGGCGATTCGCGGCGAGCGCCCGAAGCGTGCGGTGGTCGTGATAACGGACGGGTTTCCGGTCGGCGATGTGGTTGCACCCTCGACCGTGATCGAGCGTGCCAATGATGCGGGCGTTAGTGTCTATTCGATCATTTTGCCGTCATTCTCAAGGCTTTCCGCCGGCGACCGGCCGCTGCTGACGCCCTTCGAGGCAACGGGTCTCGTAAGGAGGACGGGCGGCGTTAGCCTTTACGCAAATGAGGGCTCGCTCGACGGCATCTTCCGGGCGATGGCCGAACAGATCGCCGCGTCCTACGCGATAGCCTACTATCCCGAAGAAAGTGCCGAAGCCGGGAACGAATTTCGTGAAGTAAGGATCGAGGCCGGCAAAGAGCTTCTGATAAAACAGAACCGGCCCGGATTTAGGTTAGGCGAAATAGGACGGCCGCGCTGATCGGGCCGTCACCTCAAAAGGGATCGTCTTCGAAGCCCTCGTCGTCATCATCGTCGAGATCGTCCTCCTCTGAGGGATCGTAGAGATCGAGTTCGATCGGATCAAGCCCTACGACCACAAGCGTGGCCCCGCACTCATCACACGTTACGCGGTCGCCCTGCTCTGACTCGGCGTCCACATACACTTCCTCATCACATTCAGGACAAATCGAAGACGGCATTTTCTCTTTTCTCCGGAAATCTAATAAATTCTAGCTATGATCCCAAGGATCACTTTTCAAATCTAATTGAACGGCCAAGCGATGGCAAGACGGCTGCAACGGTTATTTTAAAGTTGCGATTCGCGGCCGTTGCCGCCCGCTGATCTCAATGCAATTTCCATTTGAATTACGCTCTGACGCGGAACTCGACGCGGTCGGTTTCGGCACTAACGCGGTCGATTTCCTGATCGAAGTGCCTGAGTATCCCGCTTATAATTCCAAGGTCGAGCTCATCGATTATACCCGTGCCGCGGGCGGCGAGGTCGCGACCACGATGGCGGGACTTAGCAGACTGAGCCTTCGAACCTCATATATCGGCCGCTTCGGTGATGATGATGCAGGAACGATCGGTCGTCGATCATTAGAAAATGACGGCGTCGGCCTCGAGTATGCGGAAACTATCGCCGGCGCCCGCACGCAGATCGCATTCATTGTTATCGACGCACGCACGGGCGAGCGGACCGTCATCTGGAAGCGAGATGCGAAGCTTGCGTACACCGCATCGGAGGCTCCGCTTCAAGCATTAAAGAAAGTAAAGGCACTCCATTTTACGCCCCACGATGTCGATGCCTGCGTAGCTATGGCGCGCGAAGCAAAAAGTTTGGGCGTCATCGTCTCCGCCGATATCGATAATGTCTTCCCGGGTGCAGAGGAGTTGTTCCCGCTGGTCGATATTTTCATTGCGTCGTCAGACGTACCCGCAAGGCTCTTTGGCGAGAATGACGCCCGCAGTGGATTGAAAAAGATCCGCGAACGGTTTGGTTGCCGGGTTGCGGGCGTGACGCTGGGCAGCAAAGGCTCCCTGCTGCTCTGCGAAGATACTATTGTCGAATCGAGCGGTTACGAGGTTCCGGGCGGATGCCGTGACACTACCGGCGCCGGCGATTCATTCCGCGTCGGGCTTCTATACGGCCTTTTGCGGGGCGCCCAAGTCGAGGAAGCTGCGATATACGCAAATGCAGTTGCGGCCCTTAAATGCAGAGCGGTCGGGGCACGTACCGCACTCCCGACCGAAAATGAACTGCACGACTTTCTAGGGAGCTAGAGATTAGCTTTAAAGAAATCGACCGCCTTTTTCCAGGCGTCCTTTGCCGCCGACTCGTCGTAAACCTCGGGCCGGGTGTCGTTAAAAAAAGCATGGTCGGCGTCGTATTTGACCGACTCCAACGGGAGGCTGTGCTTCTCTGCCATCGCCTCAAGTTCCCCAACCTTTTCGGGCGAGATCCACTGATCGCGTTTTCCGGAGATGAACATCGTCGGGATGGTAAGCTGTTTCAGCACGTCCTCTTCCGGGATATCCCCATAGAACGGTACCGCTGCCTTCAGGCCGTCCACCAAGCTGGCCGCACGCAAGGCGAAGGTCCCGCCCATGCAATAGCCGGTAATGCCGACGCTCTCAAGTCCATACTGCTCTCTAGCTTTTTCGGCCGCACTCTTTATTGTGTCAATGCCGTCATCCAGTGCAAGATCGTGCATCATCTGTGACGCGGTGTCTGCATCACGAGCAACCTCCCCGCGGTAGAGATCCGGAGCGATCGCGGTAAACCCTTCTTCGGCATAGCGCCTGGCGATATCCTTAACGTGTTCGTTCACGCCCCACCATTCCTGTACTACGAGCACTCCTTTGCCGTTCGGCTCATCCGGCAACGCGACGTATGCCGTCGTGTCACCGTTCGCGGTCGACAGATCTATCGATTCGGTCGTCATAAAGAATATCCTCCCAACGATTCATTTTAAATGGATTATAAACGAACCTTTGAGAGGATGTAAGTTTTGCTTTCTGTCTAGAAAAAGCGGACGGTATATCCAAAGCGGATCCCACGCCCGATCTCGGGCACGAGGTCTTT
>DATHVL010000294.1:0-4444 GCA_035461325.1 Pyrinomonadaceae bacterium | reverse complement strand
ATCCGCGAGAATGTTACCCGAAACCGCACTGAATCGCTTTACAGCCTGACGAACAAGGCGATCAACCAGACAATGTCGCGGACGATCATCACGAACGGCCTGACGTTTCTTGCGGTACTGGCTCTTGTTATATGGGGCGGCGAGGTGCTTCGCGGATTCTCCCTCGCGCTCTTGGTCGGATCGATCACAGGCACATTCTCCACTATCGCGATCGCGAGTCCGATCGCGATCTGGTGGCAGAGCAAGCTTGGACGTGCCGAAATGAAGGACGTGCAGGCTCCCAAAGGATCGGCTGGAGAGAAACTGGCCTCCGCCTCTCGGCGGTCTGTCACGCGTCGGCCGGTAACACGCTAGCGGCCCGAACTGCCGCGTGACTAACGAAAATTGATAAATTTCGGAAAAATATAATCCATTTCGCGGAAATGGTCTTTGCTATTCTTGACTTTCGATTTGTGAGAATTTATTCTTCTTACGTTGCTGGTCAATTAAATACTTCGTATCTGCTATTGCTCGTTTTTCTTTGGCAGGGAAAACGAGCAACGTGGGACTTTTGTTTAGATTGCCGGCAGAGTCCATTTGCCCCGCACTTAATGAACGAAGGTTCACACGAAAGGAAAGTCAGGTCCGGATCTCACATGACGCAGTCGTGACGACATCATTTCGTCTGCAACGCGGGGTTCGTGTCCTTTCATCGTACTGTCAGCAAAGATAAAAGCCCCTTGACCTGAGTTTGGCACCGGAAGACAGGGAGGAATAGAAAATGTTAGATCAATTAGTTGAGTCAAAAAGTCACGCCTCAGAAGACACAAAGCGTAGCGGATTTCTGCTGACGACGGCTGTCATTATGGTGTCGATCTTGCTCAGCGCCTGGCTTTACAGCCTCTTCGCAAAAGACTTCCAAATGGGAGCTGACGATCTGTCGTTGCAGACGCTTGTCGCCCCGCCGGTTGTTGAAGAGGCACCCGAGCCGGAGCCCGAGCCGGAACCGGAACAGCGGCAGAAAGATCCGAACGTGGATATTCGCAAAGAGATCATCGCGAGTATGAACGAGCCGCCTCCGAGGGTGCCGGATAAGGTCAGCAGCGTGAAATCGGATATTCCGCCGCGCGATCCGAATCGCTTTACGGTACAGGGCGACCGCAACTACACGGCCGCAAATGCACCGCCGCCTGATTATAAAGGCCCGGTAAATACGCAGGGAACGGGCAGCGATGCCGGCCTGACCGGCGGTGGTGGAACCGCCGAGACCGGGCGCGATACGCCTCCGCCTCCGCCTCCGCCAAAGCCGCCGCCGCCATCACGTCCGATCTCGGGTGGTGTGCTTAACGGTAAGGCCCGCAGCCTGCCGCAGCCGGCCTATCCGCCCGCTGCCAAGGCAGTACGAGCTACGGGGTCCGTTACCGTACAGGTGGTCATCGATGAGGCCGGCAATGTGATCTCGGCGTCAGCGGCTAGCGGACATGCTCTGCTTAAACCGGCAGCGGTTGCCGCGGCGCGGCGAGCCAAGTTCAGTCCGACGATGCTTTCGGGCCAGCCTGTTAAGGTGTCGGGTGTGATCACTTACAACTTTACGTTATAAACGACCGCGATCTTTTCGTCCGGCAGTGCGTAGCGGCACTCCAAGCCGCCGCTCTGCCGGGCGAAACATAATACGGATCTATCTGCAATAATCTAATTTTCGATTTCTTTTGGAGGAAAAACAATGACTTTTTTCGCAAGCCTGGTGGGAAATGACTTCTCCGGCTCATTCTTAATGTTCGCCGAGGGTGCACAGATCTCATTTGGTATCTATGATATCGCGGCCAGTTTGACCATTCCGGGTTGGATCGTGATCATCACGCTTCTGATCCAGTCGGTATATCTTATTGCCGTCGGCATCGAGCGTTGGCTTACCTATAACAAGGCAAAGCAGCAGTCGCGGCAGTACGCCCCGAAGGTTGCCCAGGCTCTTAAGAACAGCAATATCGACGAGGCCATCAGCATCAGCGACAAGCACAAAGATTCGCACCTTGCTATGGTCGTTTCGTCCGGACTCAAAGAGTTCAGTGCTCATACCGGTGAGATTACCTCAGACGAGATGGAAGCTTCGAAGCGTGCTCTGGAACGAGCGATCGCAGTTAAGACAGCTGAGCTCAAGCGCGGCCTTTCAGGGCTCGCAACGGTCGGATCGACCGCACCGTTCGTCGGCCTTTTCGGAACGGTCGTCGGTATCATCGGTGCGTTTGTGGCACTCGCTCAGGCTGAAAGTGCAGGTATCGGCGCGGTCGGTGCTGCTATCGCTGAGGCCCTCGTTGCTACGGCGTTCGGTATCGGTGTGGCTGTTCCCGCTGTGTGGCTGTTCAACTACTTCACCAACAAGGTGACGAGCTTCGGCGTCGAAATGGAGAACTCAGCCTCTGAGCTGGTCGATTATTTCATACGCCAGCGCACCAAGCGGCTACAGAGCTAATTGCGAAATACCCATTAGCATTAACGGAAGGAGAGTAAGGACATGGGAGCAAAAGTCGGAGGCACCGAGGAATATAACTCGGATATTAACGTAACACCAATGGTGGATGTAATGCTGGTGCTGCTGATCATCTTTATGATCGTCACGCCGCTGCTCCAGCAAGGCGTTACCGTGAATATTCCGAGGGACATGATGACTCCGGAAGAGGATGCTGAGATAACCAAGGATACCTCGGTTGTCATCTCTATCCCCAACAACAACGACTTCTATATAGGCAAAGACCCCTATCCGATCTCCGCATTGGGCGAAAAGGTCCAATCGATGATGAAGGATAAGGCTCCGGACAAACGGATCGTCTATATCAAAAGCGGCGTTGAAGTTGATTACGGTACCG
Source organism: Pyrinomonadaceae bacterium (assembly GCA_035461325.1). GTDB lineage: Bacteria > Acidobacteriota > Blastocatellia > Pyrinomonadales > Pyrinomonadaceae > OLB17. The sequence goes on along the minus strand of DATHVL010000294.1, from coordinate 1,601 downwards.
TCGTGCAGGCCATCGATACCATTCGAAAACAGGACATCGATAAGATCGGCCTGGTCGCTGACCGCAAGAAGGTCGGCGAGACTCCGCAAAACTAACCCGGATGGGCCGGTTGACGGCCCGCCCGGACCATTCAGAGGAATATTATGGGAATGTCATCAGGCGGCTCGAAAGAAGAAGCCGCACCATTCATTAATGTAACGCCTTTGATCGACGTCCTGCTCGTGCTGTTGATCATCTTTATGATCATCACTCCGGTTAAGCCGAGCAGGTTCGAGGCAAAGGTCCCTGCGGAACCTAAGCAGCAGGAAAATCTTGAGGTCAAGCCAAACCCGCTGACGCTTGTCGTTACGATCAACCGTGCTTCGCGCGCCGTCATGCTGAATAATGAATCAGCCGGCTCGCTCGACGACACTCAAGCGCTCACCGACCGGCTAACGGCGATCTTCAAGGAACGCGAGAATAACCGCGTAATGCGCGAGGGTACGAACGAGATCGAAAAGACCATCTTTATTAAATCACCCACGTCGGCACGTTACGGCGATGTAGTTAAGGTCATCGATGCCGCCAAATTAGCGGGTGCCGAACCGATCGGGTTGCAGATAGACGATTTATCAGCAGATTAAATTTTGGCCCAGGAGACTGCGGGACTCTCTCCCCGCCGCCGGCCATCCATGGAGTAGAAAATGAGATCTTCTCGTTTAGGAATACTTACGTTAATTGTACTGACAGTATTCCTTACCACGAATTGTGCCTATTTTAACCGGATCATGTCCCGAAAGAATTTGGTGGACGGGTCCGTCGCATATAAGGAACGCAAGTTTGCCGAAGCCGAAGACCTTTTTCGCCGAGCCGCCGAACGCGATCCGGAGGGTGAAACGCTCGAGGGACGTACGGCTCAGCTTTTTCTTGCACGGACCATCCACTCAAGGTATATCGGTGACCGTCAGCGGCAGGATTGGGCTGAACAGGCGATCGCCGAATACCAAAAGATGCTTGCCATCGACCCTAACGAACAAAGTTCGTATAAGGCCGTCGCAGGCCTCTATGAAAACCTTCAGCGGAATGACGACTGGATGAAATGGGTCACGGACCGTGCGGCTAACGAAGGTATCGAGCCCCATTACCGGGCTGAGGCTTATACGTCACTTGCCGCAAGGCAAAATACTTGTGCCAACGAGATATCTGGTAGTGACGCGAACAGAAAAGAGATACAGCGCGACGGTAAAGACGTTTATCAATACGTAAAACCGCAGAATCCCCAGGACCTCGAGCGGTTGCGTTCCTGCGTCCAGCAGGGAATGCAGTATACCGAACGGGCCATGGCTCTCGAAACCGACGAGGTCAAGAACGCAGCGAGCGTGAATATTCAGGGAAGCAGTGACGCTGAACTCCGGGCTATTCAAGAAAAGATCAAAGCATTCGAATCCGCGAGATCTTATCGAGCCAGTATGCTTATCCAGGCGTCGCGTCTTGCCGAAATGGACGGCAATGAGGCTGAAGCGACCAGGTTAAGGGACGAGGCCGACACCGCCCGCGAAAACTTCCTCAAGTTGAGCGAAGTTAGTGCGGCGATCCAAAACGAACTGGATGCCCGCGTGGCT
>DATHVL010000293.1:0-5553 GCA_035461325.1 Pyrinomonadaceae bacterium | reverse complement strand
AATGCACACGGCACATCGACCCCATATAACGACAAGTTCGAGACCTTGGCGATCAAAAAGGTCTTCGGGGAACACGCCTCGAAGCTTGCCGTTTCATCTACTAAGTCGATGACGGGACACGCGCTCGGTGCGGCAGGTGGGATCGAAGCCGTGTTTTCCGTTTTGGCGATCAAAGAAGGGAAGCTGCCGCCCACCATCAATTACGAATTCCCGGATCCGGACTGTGATCTGGATTACGTGCCGAACGAGCCCCGCGATGCCGACATCGGCGTCGCACTATCCAACAGCTTCGGCTTTGGCGGCACTAACGCCTGTTTGATATTTAAGAGATTTGAAGAGTAGCTTTGCTGCTCTTTTTAATGTTATGAAAATAATCGTACTGATGAAGCAGGTGGCCAATAAGGACGCCGTGCTTCGTATTAGCAGCGACGAAAAGTGGATAAACGAATCCGACATTGCTCAGCAAACCAATGAATCCGACGGGTATGCTCTCGAAGAAGCGCTGCGGCTGAAGGAGGCGAAGGGCGAAGGTGAGGTTATCGTTTGTTCTCTCGGACCGCAGTCGGCAAAGTCGGTTATCAAGGATGCTTTGGCACGCGGTGCCGATCGAGCTATTCACGTCATGACGGATGGTTCCGAACGCCTTTCGCCGTACCAGATCGCGAGTGCTATAGCCGACGCTATCCGTGAGGAAAACACAGACCTGATATTTACCGGACTTCAATCTGACGACACGAGCTACGGCCAGACCGGCGTGATCCTTGCCGAACTCCTCGGTATTCCGCACGGGACGATCATCATCGAGGTCGACCGCGAGAACCTGGGCGACACCCTCCGTATTAAACGCGAGCTTGAGAGCGGCTGGTATCAGTGGTTCACCTATAAACTGCCGGCACTTTTCTCGATCCAGTCCGGTATTTCGCAGATCCGCTACGCGTCGCTTAAGGGCATAATGGCGGCGAAAAAGAAAGAGATCCGGGAAGTGCCTGCGTCTGCGGAATCTTTTGCGGGGGCACAAACCATCGAAAAGGTATATATGCCGCTGAAAACCAAGCAGACACAGCTTTTAGGCAATGGCGATGCCAAGGCCGGGGCGGTGGAATTGGTCGAGAAACTGAGGTCGGAGGTGCGGGTAATATGATCCTTGTATTTATCGAACATAAGAACTGCGTATTAAACAAGACCTCGCTCGAAGCTATAGCCGCAGCACAGGCTATCGGCAAAGACCTGGGCCTCAAGGCCGCTGCGGTGATCCCATGCGGTAAAGAATGCCCCCTTGCGGAGGAGATCGCTAAATATGACCTGGAAAAGGTGATAGTTGCTAAGAATGAGAAGCTCGGCACCTACACTCCGGACGCTTATGCTGACGCTTGGGAGCAGGTGATAAAGGCTGAGAACCCGCAGTACGTGATCATGGCTCACACGTATCAGGTACGCGATTTCGCACCGAAGGTCGCGGCTCGGCACGGCCGGGAAGTGGTCGGCGACTGCATCCGTTACAAAGCAGACGGTGGAAAGCTGATCCTGACGAGAAGAATCTTTCTCGGAAAACTCGACGCCGATGTTATCGTCGGAGGCGATGCACCCTATTTCATCACGTTCCAGTCAGGAGCTTTTCGCGGTGATAACGCCGCTGCCGGCACGGCGGCGGTCGAGGCGATGGATGTGAACGTCGGAGATCTCCGGATGACTGCTGAGGAGCCTTTCCAGGAGGCCAAGGCATCTGTCGACCTCACCAAGTCCCAGGTTATCGTGGCCGTCGGACGTGGGATCAAGTCGGAAGAGAATCTGGCACTAGCTCAGCAACTCGCCGATGCGTTAGGTGCAGACCTTGCGGCATCACGGCCCATCTGTGATAGTGAGTGGCTCCCGATCGACAGGCAGATAGGCTCCAGCTGCCAGACGGTCGCACCAAAGCTGTATGTGGCTCTAGGCATTTCCGGTGCCATACAGCATATCGTAGGGATGAAGAATTCCGGGACGATCGTCGCGATCAATAAGGATGCGGAGGCCCCCATTTTTGACATCGCGGATTACGGTATAGTCGGTGATCTGTTTGATGCGGTGCCGGTCATGGTCGAAGAGATCAAGAAGTTTAAGGGTTAAGGGAAGTTCCAATCGAAGGCAAAATGCGGGGCCTTGAGCTCCGCATTTTTTGATTGATTGATGGCAAAAGGAAAAATGGCCCGCACCCAAAGGCACGGACCGTTTTTCATCTTCTTATCCTACCCCGTATTGAGTCAAGAGCGTCGCGCCGACAAGACCCTCAAAGGTGTTCCCGCTTGCCGTTGGTCCGATCGTTACTTTCCGAGCCGGATTTCACAAAAGGCGGTTCACGAGCTGAGAGCATACCTACTTGCTCTCTGGTTACTTAACGCGTTTAAGTGTGTTCAGGATATCGCGAATCGCGCCAAATGTCAAGAATTTTTTCAGCACTTCGAACCTAAGGCTGCTAAACGCTAAACCCTGTTATTTTCACACTTAAACGGATACTGAAACCGCCTCGTCAAAGATCTCTAAGGCCACGTCTGCGTTTTCTTTCGTCAAAATCAACGGGGGCGACCAGCGGATCGTGCTGGTGCCGCAGCCGAGGATTATTAACCCGCGATTGAAGCAAGCCATTTCGACCCGATCACGAAGTTCGGGGTCCGGTTTTAACGATCCCTTGTCGGTCACAAATTCGACCCCAAGCATCATTCCAAGGCCGCGAACGTCACCGATGCACTCGTACTTGGCTTTAAGCTTTTCCAGTCCTTCTTTCAAATGGGCACCGACCGTGGCCGAGTTCTCAACGAGTCCGCCCTCGAGCAGCTCGATGGTCTTCAGGGCCGCGGCTATCGCCACCGGATTGCCACCGAAAGTTGAGGCATGTGCACCTTTGTGCCAATTCATAATGTCTGCCTTGGCCGTGCATACACCGATCGGCATTCCGGAGCCTATGCCCTTTGCCATACAGACGATATCGGCCTTCACGCCGTCGTGATGGTCGAGGGCGTACATCTTGCCGGTGCGGCCCATGCCGGATTGCACTTCGTCAACGATCAGCAGAATGCCGTGCTCGTCGCAGATCCGCCGAAGTTCTTTCACGAACGCTTTCGGTGCCGGCACATAGCCGCCCTCACCCTGAACGACTTCGAGGATAATACCTGCGACCTCATCCGGCGGGGTGGTCGTTTTGAAAAGCCGATTCTCAAGCCAGTTGATGCAGTCGCGGCTGATCGTTTCCTCGTCAGTGGGCATTTCGTTCGCAAAATGCCTGAACGGGTTTGGGTATGGCATGTGAACGACATCCAGCGCCTGGCGCATAAAGCCGAGCCGCTGAGCAGCCTTGCTTGAAGTCAGGGAAAGGGCTCCGAGTGTCCGGCCATGGAACGAGCCGTAGAACGAGATGAACTTCTGTCGGCGCGTGTGGTACATCGCAAGTTTTAGCGCCGTTTCGACCGCCTCGGCACCGCTGTTGGCGAAGTGCGTCTTGGTCGGGCCATCGATCGGGACGATCTCATCGAGTTTCTTGCCGAGCTCCGGCATGTGCCGGTAATAGAAGTCAGTGCCGCACATGTGCAGCAGTTCGTTCGCCTGGTCGGTTATCGCCTGGACGACTTCGGGGTGACAGTGCCCGGTCGAGCAAACCGCGACTCCGGCGTTGCAGTCGAGGAACACATTGCCGTCGGGGTCCTCTAGCCACGGGCCGTAACCTTTGTGAGCAACTAACTTATAGTCGGGGCGCGGGTAGCTGGGCGTCACGTATTGGGCATCGGCGTCGATTATCGCTCTGCCCTTTGGGCCGGGAAGTTCGGTCTTTATAATTGGTTTCTGATATTCGGTTGTCGGGATCATTTTATTCTCCTTCAAAATGGCGATTGGCCGCGTATGTCCGGCAATGTTGAAAACGGCCTCAGAGCCGTTCGCTTCTATCGCGATGGAGAAATTAGTCGCCCCCGAAAAGGTCGGGACGAAGCGAGGCAGGCTTAAGGTTTGAAATGCTGCGCTGCGTCATAGGTTCGATCAGGGATAGGATATCAGACACCTTGGCCTAACTCAATGCACTTCCCGGGACGCCTAGTGCGTCGCCTGCCTTCATGCCGACCGCCGCAATTTCCGATCTTGACAGCAGCTGCCCATCGATCTCGACCTCTGAGATCAAAAGGCTGCCTGAGCCCGTCGCGACCCGGATACCGGCTGTGTCGACCGCGGCGACGAGAGCCGGAACGGTTCCCGATCGTGATTCGTCGGGCCGCGATCGGCGGAGTACGATCTTTTTATCCTGCCACTTGGTATAAACGCCGTCGAATGGTTTAGGCGATGCACGTATCAGGTTGTGAATCTCGTGTGCGGGCCGCGACCAGTCGACCTCGCGAGGCGGTTCCATCGCAGCGGAGTAATAGCCTGCGTCGGCTTCGTCCTGAGGCATCGCTTTAATCTTACCGTTTACAAGTTGCGGCCAAATGTTCTTGATCAGATGCATACCCGCGAAACGGGCCTTCTTCATAAGCGAGACAAGGTCGTCATCTTCGCCTATTGGAAAGGAAACGCGAGAGATCATGTCGCCGGTGTCGATCCCTTCGTCGATATAATGGAGCGTTATGCCTGTCTCAGATTCGTCGTTGAGCAAGGCCCATTTGAGGCCGTTGACACCGCGATAATGCGGCAAAAGGCCCATGTGGAGATTGATGCTGCCGAGCCGGGGTATTTCAATCACCCGGCGGGGCAGGATCATCGGATACGACCATACAAAAATGAGATCAGGCTTCAGGTCGCTGATCCGTTCTGCAAATCCTTGTGACTCACCCTTGCCAGGCTGCTCGATCGTTTCCAAGCCACGGGCCCGCACCTCATTCCTTATTTCATTGGTCCGGGTATCCTGCCGTACCGACGGAAAGGCGGCCGCAATAATTTCAGCCCCGGCACCGGACAGGGCATCCAGTGACGTAAGCATTAGCCGGTCGTAGCCAAAGACGATAACTCTGGGTGGATCCAATGGTGATGGCATGCGCTCGTTCGATTATAAACAAGCGCCGCCATCTAACGAACTCACCTACCGGCCGCGGTCATGACCCTCGCTTCCTTTGGAATGCACGAGTACAGAGCATTTCTCAATGCAATCTCACGCGGATCCCCGGTTAGGGTGACGCCCATCCTATTCGTTATATAGCCATATCCGATCTCGTTTACCGGGTCGGCAAATCCCATCGCTCCACCGGCGCCGGGGTGGCCGTAAGCCTCCGGGATATCGAATGGCCATACTTCACACGGCTTCATAAATCCAAGCGAGAATTTTGATTCGCCCTTCATACACTCGTCATACCAGCCGTTTGTCGGCGGGTCGGGGCTCGCCTCAAGTTCGTTCAGGGTTTCACGCCTAATTCCGAGTGCGGCGCCGCCGGAAGAAAATTCGCCGTAGGCCTTTGCGATCGCCCTTGCCGTACCAACGCCGCCGCCGGAGGGCACTTCAAGGTTGCGAGCGTAGACGGTCGCTTCGTCGTGAACGATGCCGGAACCGGGATTTGCGACAAGAGCTCGATACATATTTGAATATGGGTTCATTCCGGCGAT
>DATHVL010000292.1:0-4164 GCA_035461325.1 Pyrinomonadaceae bacterium | reverse complement strand
CACGAGAGCACGGGTTTCTTTAGCTTGCCGGCGAAGTATTTAGTGTTGAGACTGTCGAAGATCTGGTCAAGATCGTAAACGGAGCCTTGAGTTCCGCTGAGGACCTTGCGGCCTCGGCTGCGGCGGTTTTCGGCGGCACGTTCACGGATGTGGTCGGACTTTATAAAATCGGCATAGACTTGCCGGGCACCGGTAGGAACACGCCTCCGATAAAGTTTCGAAACAAGTACGTACGCCAGGCCGCGGTGGGCCTCGGCGGGCATATCTCGGCAGATCTCGCCGATCCTTACAAATACACGGCCGTCCCTGACCCTTATCGTATGATTGATGCCTACGTACGGATAGATCTCAACGCTGATCTCAGGCACACGTCCCGCCTTATCGTAGAAGGCAAACGCCTCTTTGTAGAAGTCTGTGACCGCGGTGAGGTTGAACGGGGTGGCCATGTTTATCAAAGTTTAACTAATAATGATTGACAGAAATCGCTTTAAAATGCTATTCCTTAAAAGGAAGCATACCGCCGCAGGGTGGCTTGCTTCAAACCTCACCGTGACAAGATGCCGGTTCGCAATGTGAACAAACAGATCGAGAAGACCGACAGTTTTCCCGATTTTCGCGGGCAGACCATCCTTTCAGCGATAATCAACGAACATTTTGTCACCGGAGAGCCAGTCGGGTCCAAGACCATCGCGGAACGTTTTGCGAATGCATCGGGCCTAAGTCCCGCCACAATACGGAGCGTAATGGGTGAGCTCGAGGAGCGTGGACTCCTTGAACAGCCCCACACATCCGCCGGACGCGTCCCGACCGACAAGGGGTACAGGTATTACGTTGACAATCTATTGGGAGTTCTCAGCATTTCGAATGAGGACCTAAGCCGTATCGGAGACGAGTTCGGTTTGGTCGAAAGCGATCTTGCCGAGGCCCCCGACCGATTGATGGAACGTACCTCTCAACTCCTGTCTGTTCTTTCAAATAACGTGGGAATCGTGATCTCGCCAAGCCTGGCCAGCGATCGCCTGCAGCATATCGAGTTCGTAAGCCTTTCAGAGAACCGCATTCTTGTGGTGCTCGTTTCGGCACCGAATATCGTCCATAACCGGATCATTCGGCTCAACGTCCCTCTATCGCGAGAGGATCTTGAGAAATGTGCGAATTATCTTAATGCGGAACACACGGGCAAGAGCCTGTCGCAGATCCGCAACGAGATCATCCGCCTGATGCACGATGAAAAGGCGCTGTTCGACAGTCTGCTGCAGAATGCCGTGATACTTTGTTCGCAAAGTATTGAGGACGACGGCGATCCGGCCGGTGAGGTCTATGTTGAGGGAACCCCCAACATCCTGACCAAGAGCGACTTTGCCGATCTCGAACGGCTTCGCGAACTGCTTGCCACCATAGGCGAACGCTCGCGGCTGGTTCAGATCTTGAACGAGTGCATCGCACGCGATGCGTCGTCACCCGGCGATGTGCAGGTCGTCATCGGCAGCGAGAACCGAGCCCCCTCACTCCAGAATTGCACGCTGATCTCGGCACCTTACCGGATCGGCGACAGCTCGGCCATCGGCACGCTCAGCGTGCTGGGCCCCACGCGGATCGAATACGCTCGAATGATCTCGATCGTATCCTACGTCGCCCGCGTCCTTGAAAGGATGATGTCCCGGAACATCTCCGCAAACTAGCCGGTACGGCCCCCTGCGGCCGCACACACAATAATGGAACCAGATCGCGAATTTGATGACCTTGAGGTCATTACGGACGATAACGCCGCCGACGAACCTATGTCGGTGGACGAATTTATCCGTGAGCTTGAGGCAAAGGAAAAAGACCTGCACATCACGGCGGACACGACCATCATCGAGATCGCTCAGGGTTTTGACGATGCGAATGCTCCGGCCTTCCTGAAGGACTTCGAGGTGCGCGCGGCCGAGCCCCAGGCTGACGCTCCCGCCCCGAGCGCCCCCATGCACACAGTGCCTGATGACGATTCCGCAGCAGAGATCGAGACCCTCGAGACGGAACTCACGATCCTCCGCGGTCGCGTCGCTGAGCTGGAGTCAGAATGCGGCGAGGCGGTTCAGAGTGCACAGAGGCGATTGCGCGACTTTGAAAATTACCGGGCACGCACCGAACGCGAACGATCGAATGAAGAGAACGCCCGCGTCGGCGGACTCGCGGCGCAACTGCTCCCCGCGATGGACAACCTTGACCGCGCTCTGCATTTTGCGGCCGGATCGTCGGAACAAAAGAGCGAGGAATTTACGCAATTTTTCCAGGGCATCCAGCTTGTCCGCCGGCAGATGGGCGAGATCTTTGACGAGATGGGCATTCTAGCGATCGACGCCGTCGGCTCAGACTTTGACCCTCATTTCCATGAGGCGGTGGCGACCGAGCTAACGAACGAGGTTCCGCCGAACACCGTATTTGAAGAAATGCTCAAGGGCTACACGATCGGCGACCTCGTCGTTCGCCATTCGATGGTCAAGGTTGCGGTTGCCGCTGACGGCTATGAGCCGGTCGCCGAGGCATCCACTGAAGCCGAAGACGCCGCCATCCATGAAACAGAGCCCCTCGCCGACCCCTTAGACGATTAACCCGAAACACCCCCTGCAGGAAGTACCTAGTATGAGCAAAGTTATTGGAATCGACCTTGGCACCACAAACTGCTGCGTCTCCGTTCTCGAAAGCGGGACCGTCCAGATCATTTCGAATAAAGAAGGCGGCCGCACCACGCCGTCCGTGGTCGGCTTTACCGACAAGGACGAAAAGCTGGTCGGCCAGATCGCCAAGCGCCAGGCGGTGACGAACTCGGCAAACACGCTTTACGCGGTGAAACGCCTGATCGGGCGGAAATATGATTCGCCGGAAGTAGAGAAGATGCGCGGGACGGTGCCCTTTGAGATCGTCGAAGCGCCGAACGGCGACGCGCACATCAAGGTGCTCGACCGCGTTTACAGCCCGCCCGAGATCTCAGCGATCGTTCTCCAGCGGCTAAAGCTCGCGGCGGAAGAATTTCTAGGCGAACGGATCACCGAGGCGATCGTAACCGTACCTGCTTATTTTGACGATATGCAGCGTCAGGCGACGCGCGATGCGGGCAAGATCGCCGGCCTGGAGGTCGAACGTATTATCAACGAGCCGACGGCCGCGGCCCTGGCGTACGGCTTCGGCAAACAGCGTTCCGAAAAAGTAGCGGTCTATGACCTTGGCGGCGGCACCTTCGATATTTCCATCCTTGAGATCAATGACGGCGTCTTTGAAGTGCTGTCCACCTCGGGCAACACCTTCCTCGGCGGTGAGGATTTCGACCAGAGGATCATCGATTGGCTGGCCAAGAACTTTTTGGCGGACTCCGGCATCGACCTCACCGGCGACCGACTGGCTTTGCAGCGATTAAAGGAAGCGGCCGAACGTGCCAAGTGCGAGCTTTCGAGCGTGGAGGAAACGGCGATCAGCCTTCCGTTCATCGCGGCGGATGCCTCCGGCCCGAAGCACGTCAATGCGACGCTAACCCGTGAAAAATTTGAGGAGCTTGTTAGCGACCTTGTTGAAAACTCGGTCGAGCCCTGCCAAAAGGCGCTTTGGGATGCCAAGCTTAAACCCGAGGACATCGACAAAGTGATCCTCGTCGGCGGCCAGACCCGCTCACCGATAATCGCCCGCACTGTCGAAGAGGTATTTGGAAAAGAGCCGTCGTCGGAGATCAACCCGGACGAGGTCGTCGCTATGGGTGCCGCTATCCAGGGCGGCGTTCTGACGGGCGATGTAAAGGACATCGTGCTGCTCGATGTGCTGCCGCTAAGCCTCGGCCTTGAGACGCGCGGCGGGCTTTTCGTTAAACTTATCAATCGCAACTCGACGATCCCGCTCAAAAACACGATGACGTTCACGACGGTCGTCGATAATCAACAGTCGGTTGAGATCCACATCCTCCAGGGCGAACGCGAGATCGCCTCAGCCAACCGCAGCCTCGGTAAATTCGAGCTCGTCGGCATACCGCCGGCACCGCGCGGCGTCCCGCAGATCGATGTATGTTTTGAGATCGACGCCAACGGCATCGTTAACGTCTATGCCCAGGACAAGATGACGGGCCTCGAACAGGCCATGCAGATTACGCCGTCTTCGGGCCTTTCTCCCGACGAGATCGACCGCCTCATCATGGAG
>DATHVL010000291.1:0-6810 GCA_035461325.1 Pyrinomonadaceae bacterium | reverse complement strand
ATCTCTGGAATCCGATCGAACAAATTGGTTCGGCAATTCCGGCTCAGAATCCTTTCGGAACCGTTCCGGGGATCACGTTTCCTGGTCGGGGGCTGGTTTCAGGTCCTGAATACGCCAATTTCGTCGGAGGGCGTCAGAATTCGAACAACACGACCGGTACGATCACTTGGTCCCCGACCGACCGTCTTGTGATCAATCTCCGCGGTGGCTACAGCTACCTTAATGAAAAGCTTGGCAACTACGGCCAACCTCCGGTTGCCGGTCAGACACGGTATCTTACTCAACTTTGTGAAACGGGCGTGACGGCTCCCGCCGGTTTCCCGGCGTGCGGAACGCAAAACTTCCCCGGATTTTCAAACCTATTGTTTGATGTTTCACGTCGTCGAACCTATGATGCGGACGCATCATATCGCGTCGATGATTTCTTCGGACGCCACCAGTTTAAGGGCGGTGTTCAGTGGAATGGCATTAGTAACTCTATTCAGAGCACCTTGGTCGATACCTGGGTATTCCGTTTTGGCACGAGCTTCACTGTTCAGTCGCTTTCAGGCCGAGCCGAGGCTCCTCCCCCTACACAGGGTGCGATCGGAGCAGGGTGGCTCCAGCGATTCGGCGCACAGGGTGCCGCAGGCAGCGATAATCTCGCTTTCTACATCCAGGACTCCTGGCAGCCCATTCGTCGCCTGACTTTGAATATCGGCGTACGCACTGAGCGGGAAAACTCGCCGAGTTTCAATGATCAGGGCGATGGTATAACGTTCGACTTCATGGATAAGATCGCTCCGCGTCTAGGCTTTGCTTGGGACGTCTTTGGAGACGGAAAAACGAAGGTCTTCGGTAGCTATGGCCGGTTCTTTGACCGTTTCAAGTATGAGCTTCCCCGTGGTTCGTTCGGCGGTAACTTCTTCCGCAACGACTACTTCGAGATCTTCCCCGGCCAGACCGCTTCTAGCTTCAACCGCCAGACGACGATCGGCAATTTGGGTGACCCTATTGGCGGTACATGCCCGATCAACAATCCGGCAGTGTTCACGCGTTGCCAACTCGACTTCCGCATTCCGTCGAACCTTCCCGGTCAGCCGGAGTTCGGCCAGGTTGATCCTGACATTCAGGCATTCCGCCAGAGCGAATATACGATCGGTATAGAGCGTTCGCTCGGTGCCGATTTCATCCTACGCGGACGTTACACCCATAAAACGGTTGACGTCGCGGTTGAGGATATCGGCATTCCCACCGAAGGTGGTGAGGCTTATATCATCGGAAATCCGGGACGTGGACTCGCAGCGCAGATCGCCGCCGCCAGCGGCTTCGAAGCACTTGAAGCGGTTCGCGATTACGACGCGCTTGAGGCGGGCATTGAAAGGAGGTTCGTTAATAACTTCTACTTTTCAGCGAACTACACCTGGAGTCGATTGTTTGGAAACTACGCCGGTCTCGCAAGCTCTGATGAGAATGGACGTACGTCGCCGAACGTAAACCGCAACTTCGACCTACCGTTCATCGGCTATACCGCACTGGGTGGGCCGGATAACGGGCTGCTTCCGACGGATCGCACCCACGTGTTTAAGTTCTCGGGTGCGTACGAGATACCTTGGTCGAGTACCAATTCAACCGAGTTCTCGGGCTTTACGACCGCACAAAGCGGAACCCCGCTAACGACCCGTTATACGGTGTTCGGCGTTGCAGGTCAGATCTTGACCGAGCGCGGTGATCTTGGCAGAACGGAGATGTATACTCAGACGGATCTTGGTATTCGCCATCGTTACCGTTTTGGGCGAGATAATCGATTCAGTATCGTGGCTATGCTGGATATTCAGAACCTCTTCGACGAGAAGAACGTTCTTGGTGTCAGCGAGGTTCTTTCCAACACTGGAGTAACAAGGGCTGCACTAGGCATTCCGGTTGGGGTTTCTACGCTTGACCAGGAGGCGCTCTACCAGCGTACGGTGTTTGATCAGGCTGTCAGGACCTTTATCCGCACCGGACAGTATGTAACGCCGGATCGGAGCATCAATCCCAATACTGGACTCCCGCGAGAGCCTTTCAATGCTTGCGGCGGAGCACTTGGCGAAGATCCAACGGCTACGTGCGATCTCACAAGCCCCTTGTATGGGCTTCCAAACAATTTCCAAGGCCCGCGTACTGTGCGGTTCGGTTTTAAACTGCAGTTCTAAACTGTAAACAACTAGTCACAGGACAATTCAGGCCGCCTTTAACCGGGCGGCCTTTTTTATGTCCGACGATCGCACTACCCGCTAAGCGCCTACTCATGAGTAATGCCTTCTACGTCGTGTGTCCAAGTAAATGTCCCAGCTTTTCTTTTTTGGTTTTGAGATAGTGGGCGGCAGGTTCGCGGGTTGCGATCTCTATCGGTATTCGTTCAACGATCTCAAGGCCGGCGTCTTCGAGGGCCCGGAGTTTGTCGGGGTTGTTCGATATCACACGGACCTTGCAGAGTCCGAGATCAAAGAGGATCTCGGCGCATTGGCGATAATCGCGGGCGTCGATAGCGAACCCCAGCTTTTCGTTTGCCTCGACCGTGTCCGCACCCTCGTCCTGCAGTGCGTAGGCGCGGATCTTATTGATTATCCCGATCCCGCGGCCCTCCTGCTGCTGATAGACTATCGCCCCCCGGCCTTCGGCTTCGATCAGTTCCAGGGCACGACGCAGCTGGGGGCCGCAATCGCATTTGATCGAGCCGAATACATCGCCCGTCAGGCACTGGGAGTGTATCCGCACAAGCGTCGGAACATCCGGCCGCATTTCGCCCTTAAAGAGCACGACGAATTCCTCCATACTCGTTAGCGAGCGGTAGCCGGATATCAAAAAGTCGCCATGTTCCGTCGGGAGCTTCGCGGTCGCTACCCGCTCCACCGAGATCTCACGAGAGCGGGGCGGACAATCCTTGTTCATTACGGAGAGTTCCTGTATCACGATCGAATGTTATTGAGAAGACAATTATACCCTATTTTATTCTGTCAGTAAGATATTGTTCGCCGGCGGGGTATTTGCGGTTTCAAAGATCGGGGTTTAACGCCGAAGCCGCTCACAGCATTTAACTGTGAACGGCCATTGGCGGGGGAACATTTCGTCGAGTGTGGTTCTTTAATTTTCCTTGGGCTCTTCGCCCTCGTCTTCGGGACTGGTCTCCTCTTCGTCCTCGTTATGGGCAAAAACCGCCCCGTCCGTGGTTCCAAAGATCTTCGAGAAAAGCCCGTTCAATACGTCTGAGATACCCATCGGTTCGCCTGCCGGTATTGCGGGAACCGCTTCATCGGCAAATGCAGCGTTGAGCCTGATCAGGTCGGCCGTCACGTGGCGACAGAATGAGCAGTCCACCAAATGAGTGATCATCGGCCCGGCTTCACGTTCATTCACGGTACCCTCCGTGAATGCCGCAAGAGCATCTTCATCCAGATGCGGTCCTTTTATGCTAGCAAAACCGGCATTCCGTTTCGGCAGATAGCTGCTCAACAGTCCCTGTATGATCGTTTCGTGAGAGTTTTGTGTTTCCTTGTTCGCCATTTCTGGTCCTCGACCTCCGCAAATCAGACGTAACTTCTAATTAACATTTGCGGAAATTTTTTCATAGTTTTCGGAAAAGCCGCGCTGCCCTCTTTTCGTACCTCAGATGGTTGTAAGTTTTCTGAAAACATCGCTCCCCGCCAGGTCCTCCGTTGCCAACTGCATACAGATATCGACCTCTTTGTTCGAGAGAGCATGCGACCTCGTCAGCTCGGCCTTAAAGCCTGAAAGTATTTTCGCGTAACTCTTTTCAAGCCAACGCATTACAGTGGACTCGTGGGTCCGGCTGCCGTCGGTTCGGCCCTCTTTCCGCCGCTGGAACCAGCCCCGCAAAGGTGACGCCTCGTTCTCGACAAGTTTTGCGATCTCGCGAAGCTTGAGGTTTTCAACGTGGTAATAAAGGAGAAGAAGTTTTTCGTGATCTTCGAGCGCTGTAAACGCTGACTCGAGCGATTCGACCGTCGCTTTCCTGTAACGCTCACGCTGGAGATAATCGATCATCTCCGTCTCGCCGCCGGGCGCGGGGTCCAAAAATGACGCGTGCGCCATCCCCTCACCGAGGTTTTCGGTCATCTCGTCTAGCGAGACCTCGTCGTGGCTTGCGCGGTGCAGATCGACCAGCGAGTGCCAGATCACCGTCCTTAGCCAGCCTCTCAGCGAACCGCGGCCGCTATATGTCGCGAATTTTGAGACCCGTTCGCCATCGACGATCTTAGTCCCATAGAGGTCGACATATACCTGGTCTATCACATCCTGCGCGTCGGTTTCGGTCTTGGCAAGGTGGCGCGCGACGCGTTCCAGATATGCACGATGCTGTTGGTCAAATTCCCACCACGCCCGCTCGTTACCATTGGAGCACGCCAATGCGAGGAACAGATCGTCGCACTGCAGCTGTTCCATAAAACTCCGGATCTCTTCCGGAGTCGCTTGTTCGTCGGGGGTGGAGTAAAGAAAACGTCTTACGGTCTTTTCCAGCGAGGCGGCGAGGCAATCGCGTTCGACTCCAAAGTTAGGCGCGGTTTCGACACAGTGGTCAAATATTTCGGCAACCACGGTGTCCATTTCGGACCTAATGTCATCTGCCAGTAAAGCTTCGGGGGGCATAGCGAAGCCATTATAACCAAAGACGAAAATTTAACCTAGTTTGCATCGGTACGATACACAAGGTGATGCGCGGCCCTCATCCTTCGGGGACAGGCTCAGCTGTGAGCAGATCGGGAGCCTTCGGCGGTTCACTGCCATACTGGAGTTGATATAGCCGACGGTAAAGCCCGCGCTGCAGAAGCAGTTCATTATGGGTCCCGCTCTCGCGGAGTTCGCCGTGATGGAAAACCAAAATGCGGTCACAGCGTTGTATGGTCGAGAGCCGGTGGGCCACGACCATCGATGTCCGCCCTGCCATCACGCGGTCAACCGCCTGCTGTATCCACTGTTCGGTTTCGGTGTCGATCGAGCTCGTCGCCTCGTCCAAGATCAGTATCTTCGGGTCGAACGCCAGTGCCCGTGCGAACGAGATGAGCTGCTTTTCCCCGACCGACAGCCCGGCCCCGCGTTCGCGAACTGGAGCTTCAAAGCCGGCCGGAAGTCGACGAATGAATCTATCGGCATGCACTTCGCCGGCAGCCCATTCGACACGTTCGCGGCCGATATTTTTGTTGCCCAGACGTATGTTGTCCTCGATCGATCCGCTAAAGAGAAAGACGTCCTGCAGCACGACCGCGAAATTGGACCGCAGGTCATGCAGGTCCCATTCGCGAATATCCACTCCGTCGAGCAGAATTCGGCCCTTCTGCACGTCGTAAAAACGCATAAGGAGGTTAGTGACGGTCGTTTTGCCGGAGCCCGTGTGGCCGACGAGTGCTACGCTTTCGCCGGGCTCCACCGTGAAGGAAACGTCTTTCATCACCCAGTCGTTTTCTTTGTAGGCGAACCACACGTTGCGAAACTCGATACGGCCGGTTGCTACGCCTGCACGCTTCGGGTTATCGGGGCTTTTTATGTCGATATCCAGGTCGAGCAGGATAAATATTCGATGGGCCGCAACGATCGCGGCCTGAAGCACATTGAACTTGTCTGAAAGGTCGCGGATCGGCTGAAAGAGTTGTAGTGAATACTGGATGAAGGATGCAAGGATCCCGACGGTCAGCCCCGCTTCGGCGGCAGACATACCGGTTACTATCTGAAATCCGAAAAAGAAAATAACGACGGCTATACCTATTGCACCGATCAGGTCCACGAGCGGGTAAAAGATCGCATAATAATAGATCGTCTCGATGTTTGCCTGGCGATAGTCGTCGTTGATCTCTTCGAAACGCTTTTTGGCTCGGCCCTCGGCATTCATCAACTGCACGGTCTGGGCTCCAGAGAGATACTCCTGCAGGAAAGCGTTCAACCTCGCGTTACGCGTCCTGACCCGGTCAAATCCCACCCGGGCCCGCTTGCGGAACCAGTTGGTGGCCGCGAATAACAGCGGCACCGTAACCAACGAAACGATCGCAAGCCGCCAATCCAAGAAGAACATCCACGTGATGATCGCCAGGATGATGACCAGATCGCCGAGGACGTCGATGACGCCCGAGGTGAATAGTTCGTTAAGAGCATCGACATCAGATGTAAGGCGTGTGATGATCCGCCCGACGGGGTAGCGGTCGTAATAGGCAAGCTCCTGCCGCTGCAGCTTTGCAAAGATCTGGCTCCGCAGGTCGTACATCACCCGCTGGCCGACCTTGTTTAGCAAGACCTCCTGAAAATATGAGAATATGAAGCGGAAAAGAAATACGCCAAAAAACGCCAGTGCAAAGGGCCAGAGCCCCTCAACCGTGCCGGGAACAATAAAATCATCAACCGCCATTTTTGTGAACAGCGGCTGCGTCGAGATCAGAATGTTACTTAGAAAGGTAAGGCCAAGTGCGAGGGCCGCCAGTTTCCAATAGGGCTTGAGATACCTCAGCAAGCGGCCCGCAATGCGCAGGTCATAAGCGCTCCCCAGCGCTTCTTCTTCATGGTATTTTTGTACTTCGGTCGCCACGGCTAAACTATGATTCTAGGTTTTAGAAGAGTAAAAACAAAGGACGGCTTTTCTGCACCGAGATGAACCGTTTCATCACCGACAATAAAGACAATTGGCAGCGGCTTGAAGACCTCCTGGGTATGCTTAGCGGCTCTAGCCTCCGCGGTCTAACCCGAATGGAGGTGCGTGAGTTCGGTGAACTTTATCGCCGCGCCGCCGCAGACCTGGCCATCGCGCGTGCCGAGACTCGCGACCCGAAGCTAATAAATTATCTT
>DATHVL010000290.1:0-3904 GCA_035461325.1 Pyrinomonadaceae bacterium | reverse complement strand
GCCCGCGGTCGAGGCCGGCGAGCGGCTCGGGTTTTTGCCCGGCGATCTGCAGGATAAAGTTGATCCTTACTTACGGCCGCTTTACGACGCACTGTTCGACTTGGTCGACGCCGAGAAGGTAACGAAGATGCTGGAGAAGCGGATCATCGAGATCGCTCCGCTCGCATTCATGCGGGGGCGGACACTGGCGGATGCCTTTATCATCCTCGACGAGGCCCAGAACACGACCAGCGAACAGATGAAGATGTTCCTGACGCGTATCGGCTTCGGGTCAAAGGCCGTCGTCACCGGCGACAAGACCCAGATCGACCTGCCCCGCGGACAAAAGAGCGGGCTGAAAGAGGCCGAGCATATACTTGCTGATCTGGAAGGCATCGAGTTCTGCTATTTCACCGAAAAGGACGTTGTGCGCCACAAGCTCGTGCAGATGATCGTGCAGGCTTACGAGACGCGTTCGAACCAGCAGGCTGCCGACGAGACGAGATGATCGTTAACCTCCAACGAAAGATTAAGCTTGAGGCCCGCGGATTTGCGGGCTTTTTGTCGGAGGCAGTTGCCGCTGTCGAGGAAGCCGAGGGCGGGGATGCGGCGGTTGCGTTCGTTTCGGACAGACGGATGCGCCAGCTGAATAAGCTGTTTCGGGGTAAAGATGGGACGACGGATGTGCTTTCGTTTCCGCATGAAGCCGAGGAGTTCGAGAACGCCGATCAGCGGTTCTTAGGGGATATCGTGATATCGGCCGAACAGGCGGCTCGGCAGGCGGAGGAGAACGGCTTAGCTTTCGAGGCCGAGATCAAGCAGTTGATCCTGCACGGTCTGCTTCATTTGTGCGGCTACGATCACGAATCGGACGGTGGAGAGATGGACGCACGCGAATTGGAGCTGCGTGATAAACTCGGTATTTAATGTCCTTACAAGAGCGATCTGCCGAGCCTTGCATAATGGTGATCTTCGGTGCAACCGGAGACCTTACCAAGCGAAAACTTTTCCCCGCCCTTTATAATCTAGCTAAAGAAGGGCACATGCCCGATAACTTTGCGGTCGTCGGCGTTGGCCGCCAGGAGCTGTCTTCTACAGAATTTCGACGGGAGATGGCCGATAAACTGCGCGAATTTGCCGGGGCGAACGGTGACGCGGAGAGTGTGAAATGGTTCTGCGAACGGACATATTATACGGGCGGAGATTTTGGCGACGACGAGCAACTGTTCAGCGATATAAAAGAGATGCTGGACAAGGTCTCCGGCGAGCTGGCGATCCCGCCAAATCACCTTTTCTATATGGCCGTCCCGCCGAACCTGTTCGCAACGGTCACACAGAAGGCAGTAAAACACGGGCTCGGCGAGGAGACCGACGGCTGGCGGCGGTTCGTTTTTGAGAAGCCGTTCGGCCGGGACCTCGAGTCGGCCAAAACATTGAACTCGGAGCTGCTCGAGATATTGACCGAAGAGCAGATCTACCGAATCGATCATTATTTGGGCAAGGAGACGGTCCAGAACCTGCTGGTCTTCAGATTCGGGAACAGCGTTTTTGAACCGATCTGGAATCGGAACTTTGTCGATCATGTTCAGATCACCGTGGCTGAAACCCTCGGTGTCGAGGGGCGGGGCGGCTATTACGAATCGGCTGGTGCGCTGCGGGATATGATACCCAACCATCTGTTCCAGCTTGTAACGCTGACAGCCATGGAACCGCCAGTCTCGTTCCGCGCCGACCCCGTGCGAAATGAGCAAGTGAAGATACTGGACGCGATCAAGTGCTTAGGCCGCGATGAGGCGAAGACGTGCTCGGTGCGGGGGCAGTATGGCAAAGGCGATTCGGAAGGCAAGGTCGTGCCGGGTTATCGGGACGAAGAGAAGGTGGCAGCCGATTCCGCGACCGAGACCTTTGCGGCGATGAAGCTTTCGATCGACAACTGGCGATGGGCAGGCGTTCCTTTTTACTTGCGAACCGGCAAGCGGCTGCCGACCAAGCACTCGTCCATTCTGATCCAATTTAAGAAGGCCCCGTTCACTTTGTTCAGGGGTACTCCGGTCGATCGGCTTGAAACGAATCGCATCGAGATACACATTCAGCCCGACGAGGGGATAACTCTGCACTTCGGCGCGAAAATACCGGGGCCGGTGGTGCGGATCGGTGCGGTCGATATGGATTTCAACTACTCCGACCATTTCGGCGAGCAGATCGCCACGGGCTATGAGCGGCTTTTATACGATGCAATGACGGGCGACGCAACGCTGTTTCAGCGCGCCGACATGGTTGAGGCGAGTTGGGCGATCGTGGATCCCGTGTTAAAGGCGTGGGAAGAGGAACGGCCCGAATTTCCGAACTATGCCGCGGGCAGCTGGGGCCCGGGTGCAGCTGATGAGCTGATGAAACGCGACGGCCGCGAATGGAAGAATATAGTTCATGAAGAAGGCTCCTAGGATCGAGATCGCAAACGACGAGGCGAGTTTTGCCAGGCTCGCGGCAGATCTGTTCCTTGAGATCGGGAGAGTTGCGATAGAGAGACACGGGGAGTTTAACGTTGCTCTTTCTGGCGGATCTACGCCAAAGGGAGCGTACGAATTGCTCGCGTCGGAACGGTATCGAAATAAGCTCGCTTGGGAAAAGGTGCGATTCTATTTTGGTGATGAGCGAAACGTCCCCCCCGATCACACCGACAGTAATTTTCGTATGGCTAAGGAGGCGATGCTTGATCCGATTGGCATATCGAATGCGAACGTGGTCCGATGGCGCACCGAATGGAATGACCCTGATCGAACTGCGGAGGAGTATGAGAAAGTACTTGCGGGGCTTGGGATGCCGCCGGCGTTTGATCTTATCCTTTTGGGTCTCGGCGAGGACGGGCACATTGCGTCGCTCTTTCTCGGAAGCGAGGGATTGAAGGAAACCGAGCGGATGGCCGTGGCGAATTGGGTCCCGGATCTCAAAGAATATCGTTTTACACTGACATTCCCGGCGATCAACTCTGCCCTGAACATTGTATATTTGGTTTCGGGCGGGGCGAAAGCAGGGGTCGTAAAGCGGGTGATAAATGGACCCGCGAATCAAGAGGAGTTACCTGCGGCGGGCATCACTCCTGAGAATGGATCTCTGATCTGGCTGCTCGACCAAGGTGCTGCCTCCAAGCTTGGCGAACCTGCCGATTTGCATTTAACGCCGAATGCGCCTTAACATTCTTGCCTAACAGACTATGGAAGTCGCTATACCCGTTGGCCTGGCCATAATAATCGCCCTGACCTTTTTGGCGACAGTGGATATGGCGTTCTCTCACCTCTCGGACCTTGCATTGCGCCGTTTGGCATCCGAGGCGGAAGAATCTAACCGGCCGTCCGTCGCCGATTTTTTACGACAGATCATCGAGCACCGTTCGCGCTTTCGGATTTCGATCTCCTCGGCCATCCAGTTTCTGTTGGTTTCCTTCACAGTTCTCGTCACTATCATCCTGTTAGACTATCTTTCCAGCCGAACAGAGGTGGTGATAGTGGCCCTTGTGATCAGCATTGTTACGGGAGCTATATTCAGGCAGGTAGTGCCGCGATTGTTCAGCAACAGCCGCGAGGAGAGCATTTTGCTCACATTGCTGCCCGTCGTGAGACCGTTGTATATGCTGACCTCGCTCGCCGCCCGGCCTTTTATCTCTGCCCGCGAAAAGAAAGAGGCCCAGCGCCTGGAACACTCGATAACTCCTGATAATCCGGATGAACGCGATGACGATAACAGCGACGACCTGCACGCCTTGATGGAGGTGGGCGAGGCCGAGGGAATAATCGAAGAAAAGGATCGCGAGCTGATCGAATCGATGGTCGAGTTCAGCGACACGCGCGTGGCGGAGATAATGACGCCTAGGACGGAGATCATAGCGCTGCCGATAGAGTCCACGGTGCGGATGGCCCGCGACCTT
>DATHVL010000289.1:0-7510 GCA_035461325.1 Pyrinomonadaceae bacterium | reverse complement strand
ATCCGGTGAGCGACACAAGCCAACGCATGGCTTCGTTCTCGGCAAAGATGCAGCCTGCTCCCTCAAGCCAAAACGCACCGTGTACGCTGGCGGCAGAGGTGACGAGATCGAACATTATCGCGGCGCGGGTCGGCGATGCCGGCACGAAAGCGAGGTGCCGGGGATGATCGATGGGCACGCTTGCCTTCATCAGAATGTCCCTAAAGATCTTGAACGCGGGTTCGCCGCCGATGCCTGCGGGGGTGACGGTCTCGCCCGCGAGCCGCTTCAACTCGCTTTCGCTTTTCGGACGGCCGAGTTCCGGCTCGGTGTTGGTGATACGGTTGATCGCGAACTTCATGACGTCGAGAGTCATCTCGACGAGGTCGATATCGACATTGTGCATAGTTGTAGGGGTCATGCGTCCACGGCTTTTTCTTTTTTCGCAGGAGGCGTGAGCACACGTATGCCGGTCGCGGTTTCGATGCGGCCGGCGACCAGGAGCATTTCGACGGGCCCGGGGTGCTTTAATTGCCGATAACCAACAAGCCTCGCCTCGTGATTGCCTCGATTTTCGATGTCCCAGTCGACCGGTACCGGACGGGTCGGGGCGTTTAGCTGTAGCTCATCGGGCATTATATCGCGGACGAGTTTTGCATACCGTGCGATCTCGGACTCGGCCGGCATCGATAACAGCATGGTTTGAAGCGCGATCTCGCCTTTGAATTCTTCGCGAAAGCGGCGAATGTTCACGGCGATCTCGTCGATGTCCATATTGACTGCGGGGCGATCGATACGCCGAAGGGCGTCGTTGCTCACGGCGTCGAGTTTGCAGAAGACCTTGTCGGCGGCCATCAGGTCGCGGCGAACGGCGGGGTCGCCAAGCAGGCTTGAGTTGGTGAGGACGACGATGGGGGCATCGACGAGCGCTTTTACCGCTTTGATAACGACGCCCAGATTTAGCGCCAGTGTCGGTTCGCCGTTACCTGAGAAAGTGACGGCGTCGACATCGGGCGGCCCGGCCTTTTTCAGGTCGGCTATCACTTTTTCGGTCGGGACGAATATTTCGCGTTTGGTGGTGAGGCGATTTATCCGTCCGAGTTGGCAATAGACACAGTCAAAGGAGCAGATCGAATCGACAAAGAGCAGGTCGATGCCGAGGGACAATCCAAGCCGCCACGACCTGACGGGCCCGTAAACGGTGCTATTCCTCGCTATTGCCTCGCTCATATCTGAAGATAATATCCGGTGATTATCGCCGCCGCCACCACTATACCGTACACGACCTCCATTATGCCGATCTTCGTGGCCTTGACGCGTCTTCGCATGGGCGATAACCCAACGGCTGCGCGGATCATGAGCAGGGTGAAGACGGCGACGGTGAGATACGAACCCACGCCCGCTGCTGCGAGCATCCCTACCCCACCGAGCGCAACAAAGTGTGCGGCTATGGGTTCAACGATCGACGCGGGCTTACCCTTTTCGAGCCGGAGGCGGTTGCGCACATACATTATCGAGGGGACGAGACGGAAGATGAACGTGATCCAAAGGGCCGCCGCGAGAGCCCACCCCATCCCGGCGGCAAGTGCCATAGCCGCGATCGATGAGGATATCGCGGCAGCCCCGGCGATCTCGGGAAGCAAACGCCGGCCGCGACGGGTTATATCGAAATAGAACTGATAAATGACGAGCGGCGCGGCGATGGCGAACGGTGCGAGGGCCGCAGTATCCGAAGTAAATAAGAAAGCGGCAAAGGCTATCAACGCGAGGGAGCCGAAGATCAAAAGGTATTGCAAAGCGGTGCGGTGATGATCGGCCCACCGGGTCTTGGCCTTTAACCCAGCAAAGAGCACCTTCATCGGCTGGCGGGCCATAAAGGCGGCCGCAATGAAAAGGGCGATCCACGGAGCCGATGGCGAAAACGCGATCGCGAGGCCCGCAACGATGGGTTCGGCGAGCATACCCCAGGCGCCGTGCTCGGCCGGCAGCAAGATCCTTTTCAGGCTTACCACCGGCCGTGCGGGCAATGTTTCGATCGTTATATTTGCTGCCATATCAATGTGTCATACGGCCGCCAACGCGTCCTCCAATTCAACCGCTCGCGGGAAGAGCACGTTGTTCTCTAAATGGATGTGACGATGGAGGTCGCGTTCCAACTCTTCGAGCCTGTGAAGCAATGCCGTGTAGCTGGGGCAAGCATCCTCGGGAGGAGTGTAGTCGTTCGCCAATTGCCGCATCCGCTTAAGAATATCGCCGGCAACGTCATGTTCGTTCATCATAACCCTGATCGGGTTTTTGACGGTACCGAACGGGGCAAAGATTACGCCGCCGATGCCTGCAGTGTGGTTGCGGTCAAGCCGTTCGATGTACGGAAAGAGCATTACCTCTTCCTTTTCCATATGGGGCAGAAGGTCCAGCTTAAGTTCGACAAATGCCGCCCCGAGTTCTTTGAGGCCGGCGTGAGTGTCGCCGTGAACCCGAACAACTTTTTCCATGAGCGGTTCGAGATTGCGCAGCTCGTCGCGGGTGTAGACGTGGTGCGTATCTAGGATGTGGGTGATCAGGGCTGAAAGAGTGCCGGTCTCGAGGGAATCTTCGGGCGATTCGTGAGTTTCGAGCATGGCGTTGAGCTTTGAGAGCACTTCGTCTGTATTTGCACCTGCGATCTCGCAGGCCTCGCTCAGCGGACGGCGGCCGCCGCAGCAATAATCGATCTTGTACTCTTCAAAAACGCGGGTCGTCTGGGGCATTTTGAGAGCGATGTCTCTAACGGTCGTGGTAGTTAATTCGTGATTCATAAGTCCTCCGAAAGGTATTTTCATTTACCATTCTGGCTGTTAGGGCGAGGGGTAAGTATGACCAAGGTCATAATCGGAAAAGTTTTTTCAGGGAGAGATTCGAATAGAGATAAGCGATAATCAAGGGAATGTCTGTGTTCAATGTCATCGCGATCGCCCTGGTTCTGGCGGCTTTGCCGGTTTGCGGCGTAATTGCGCAAGAGCGCGGCACGGCACAAGTTCGGCTGCAGGACCAGGCGGGGCGCATTATCGTAGCCGCGGAGGTCACGGTCACGGTAAGCGGCGGCATCGTCATGGGCTGCATGCCGGCGAACGATGGATTTACTTGTGGTAGTGCCGAGGCCGGCGATGTCGTAGAGGTCCTTGCATACGGATTTGCGCGAGCGGAGGTCGAATTGGGGGCTGAGGCATTTACAAGCGCAGGGGCCATCATTACGCTTTACCCGCCGCCGATAACCGACCGCGTGGTGGTAACAGCCGGCCGTGTCGAGACGCGTTTGGGCGAAACGCCGGCAAGTGTCGCAGTGGTCCCGAGGGAGGCGATTGCGACGACCGGGGCGGTTGCGGCCGATGACATCCTCCGACAGGTGCCCGGATTTTCAACGTTTCGGCGTAGCAGTAGCCGGCATTCGAATCCGACGACGCAGGGTGTTTCGATCCGGGGAGCGGGCGGCAGCGGCGCGGGGCGAACCTTGGTGTTGAAGGACGGAGTGCCGCTTAATGATCCATTCGGCGGCTGGATGCAATGGGCCCGGGTGCTTCCCATCGAGATGGAGTCGGCGGAGGTAGTTCGCGGCGGGGGCTCAAGCCTTTACGGCAGCGGCTCTTTGAGCGGGACGGTGAATCTGCTTTCGCGAAAGGCAAGTGACCGAGGCTTTTTCTCGGCCGAGGTATATGGCGGGAATCAGAACACGGGTTCTGCTTCGGCGATCGGCGGTGTGTCCCGAGGCGGATGGCAAGCGATGCTGGGAGGCGGACACTTTTACACACGCGGGTACATCCCCGTTGAAAGCGCATCGCGTGGGTCGGCGGATACGCCGGCCGGTGTTCGTTCGACAGTGGTAAATGGTTATCTAGCGCGCGAGATATTCCGGTCGGCGACGATCTTTATTCAGCCGTCTTATTTTAGCGAGGAGCGCAGGAACGGGACCCGGCTTCAGACGAATGCAACGAACTCGGGGCGTGTCGCGATAGGCGGAACGGTGGATAACCACGCCGACGACGGAAACTGGCGTTTCGACTGGCGGCTGTTTGGGGGAAGCCAGGTTTACGAACAGACATTCACCGCCGTCGCTGCAGATCGCGCGACGGAATCGCTCACCCGAACCCAGCGTTCGCCGGCGAGGGATATGGGGCTTTCGGCGCAGGCTAGGGCATTCGCGGGGAGGCACACATTGGTCTTGGGCGGCGACGGCCGCTCGATCCGCGGGGCCTCAGACGAAGTGGGCTATTTTGGCGGGGCGGCGACGTCGTTGTTGGGGACTCGCGGCCGGGAACGTTCCGTGGGGGTATACGTTCATGATCTGATCGCGGCCGGTGAGCGGGTGGTAATCTCGGCGAGCCTGAGATACGACCGTTGGCGGAATGACGGCGGCTATCGCCAAACGACGCCGCTCAATGCCGGCAATTCTGAAACGCTTCTTTTCGCCGCTAGGAGCGAATCGGCTTTGAGCCCGAGGCTATCGATGTTAGTTCGCGGCCCCCTGGGTCTTTCATTTCACGGCGCAGCTTCGCGAAGCTTTCGGGCACCGACTCTAAACGAACTTTACAGGGGATTTCGCGTCGGCAACGTGGTCACGAATGCGAATGAAGCACTTCAAGCAGAGCGGGCCACCACGGTTGAAGGGGGCGTGAGCTATAGGCGAGGAACGGCTTACGTACGTGCGAATGTCTTCGGCACCTATATCGATCGGACCGTCTCGAACGTCACGATCTCGGTTACGCCGCAATTAATAACACGACAGCGGCAGAATGCGGGACGCAGCCGTGCGGTGGGATTCGAAGCCGAGGCAGACTGGCGGATGTCGGCGGCGACGATCTCGGCGGGATATATTTTTGCAGATTCGCGAGTGACGGATTTTCCATCGAATCCCGCTTTGGTCGGAAACTTTCAGCCACAAACGGCCCGGCATCAGTTCACCGCGCAGGTGCGTGTCCCATTTCGTCCATGGCTGTTTGCGGTCCAGAAGCGTGCTGCGAGTGCCCAGTTTGACGACGATCTTAATCTCTTTCGGCTGGAGCCTTATTTTCAGGCGGATGCATTCGTGTCGCGGAGGATCGGGAGATCGATGAGCTTGTTTGCCGGTGTTGAGAATCTATTTAATTCGCGATACTCGGTCGGCCGAACACCGATCAGAACAGTAAGTGCACCGATCGCCGCCCGAGTCGGGTTTCGCTGGAACTAAAAAAGGCGGCACCCAGGCCGCCCTATCCAAAATATAGTTTCTTTTCTATTCGGGCTGTCCCTTACAGCCGGGCCCGTAGAGCGCGGGCTGTTTGGTGCTGATGATCGGGTAATTTTCAGCCTCTTTGTTGATCTCGAGCCAGGGAAGATATTCCTCCGGGATGCTCATATCCGAGAAGATCGCCTCGACAGGACATTCCGGCAGGCACGCGTCACAGTCGATGCAGGCGTCGGGGTTGATAAGCAGCTTGTCGGGCAGTTCGTGAAATGCCTCGACGGGGCAGACGGCGGCACAGTCCGTATACTTACATTCAATACATGGTTCGGCAACAATATAGGTCATTCGCTCGATTGTCTCCTGTACAGGGTGGCGTTGGCCAAAGCTAAAACCTAATATCCCAAGTGATACTTGTCAAATCCGCGGAAATAAATGGTAAAATAGGCCGTTCCGATCACAATCAGTAAGAAGTTACGGAGAAATAAATGAAACATAACAAGGTTGAGCGTGAGCTTGCGCTCGATTTTCTGCGTGTCACCGAGGCTGCCGCTATCGAATCGGCAAAGACGATGGGCCAGGGCGACCGCAAGCATTCGGATGCCGTTGCTGTCCAGGCCATGCGCGAGGTGATGGACACGGTACCCATGCACGGCCGAATCGTGATCGGCGAGGGCGAACGCGACGAGGCACCGATGCTCTTTATCGGCGAAGAGGTCGGCGGGGGGATATTTTCAGCCGAGGCCCGAGCTGAATTTCCGGAGGTCGATATTGCCGTTGATCCGCTTGAGGGCACCAATCTTTGCGCACTCGGTGCAAATAACGCGATCGCCGTTCTTGCTGCGGCCGAGCGCGGGGGATTGCTCAACGCTCCCGACATTTATATGGACAAGATCATCGTCGGGCCCTCGTGCAAAGGCTCGGTCGATATTGACGCGCCCGTCGCGGATAACCTAAAGAATATCGCACGGAGGCTGGGCCGCGATGTTGATGACCTCACCGTGATCTGCCTTGACCGTCCGCGTCATAAGCAGCTTGTTGCTGATGTCCGTGCCGCGGGAGCACGCATCCGGCTGATCTCGGACGGCGATCTTTCGGCCGGCATCTCGGCCGCGGTCGCGGGGACAAATATCCACGCGCTGATGGGGATCGGCGGAGCACCGGAAGGTGTAATCACCGCGGCGGCGATGAAATGCCTGAACGGTGAGATACTGGCAAAACTGGTATTCGACCCGGAACGTCTCGGCGTCGACCGCACAAAGGTACCACCTCGAGAGGAGATGATCGAGCGTATTAAGGGTATGGGCATCACCGATCCCGATAAGATCTACGCTACCAACGATCTTGCTCCCGGAAAGAAGATCATCTTTTCCGCGACCGGCGTTACGGACGGATCGCTTCTGCGCGGCGTTCGGTTCTTCGGCGAGGGCAAGCGGACCCACTCGGTAGTGATGACCACGGATTCGAAGAGTATTCGGTTCGTCGATACGGTCCATGTCGAGGGCGGCCCGGATGCGGTAATTCGCTTTTAACCTTTGAATTTTTTTTCGAGCCTTGGGTAGGTGTCTCCCTCAAACTGGAGGTGCTTATGGGTTTGGACACGATCGATCGAAAGGTCAGGGCCGCAGCGAACGGGCCCGCCGGCAATGGGTCCGAGGGTAAACTGATCGTCCTTACGGCTCCCTTGACCGAGGCGATAGACCATGCCGGATATTTCATACAGATGGCCATGGCTTCGCTCCCTGTGTGGCTCGAGGGGATACTCAACCGGAAGTACCCGGAATGGCGTGAGGTGGAACGGAACGCGGACGGTTCCGCAAAGTATATGCCGGCCGGAGTGCGACTGGTTGAGACCTCGTTGCGGCGGATCTTTGACGAGGGCGACATTGTTTCGTGTTTCCCTGAGGATCTTGATAAGTTCATCGGCCCCCGCACGCGTGTGGTAGGCGTTTCGACGCATAACCCTTTAGGGGTAACGTTTGCGGCCGGAGTTTATACGTCGATCTTCGGATCATCCAAGATGCCGATCAACTCGCATTATTCGCGTGAGCTTTTCGCTCAAGTAAAGGCGAGCCCCTATCGCGAAAATTTCAAGGTGATCGTGGGTGGTTCGGGCGGATGGCAGATCATCCAAACGGATATGTTTGAGGAACTCGGCATCGATTGTGTTGTCGAGGGACGCAGCGAATCTGAGGAAACTCTTAAGCTCTTTGAAAAGGCAGTGAAAGGTCAAGATCTTCCACGAGAGATCGATGTAAAACACCCGGCGGACCGTGACGCCATCCTTTTCCCCGATACGCGGACCACTTTCGGCGTTGTCGAAATGACCACTGG
>DATHVL010000288.1:0-4375 GCA_035461325.1 Pyrinomonadaceae bacterium | reverse complement strand
AGTCGAGGTCTTCGTACCGAGGCATCCAGCCAAGCGGCGTCTCAAAGCCCTTAGACCGTCCGCGTGAACGTTCGACGATCCATTTCAGAACCCGCATATTTTCGCCAAAGCCGGGCCACATAAACTTGCCGTTCTCATCCTTGCGGAACCAGTTGACCGAAAAGATCGGCGGCGGTTCGGGTATTTGCCGACCGAAATCGAGCCATTGAGCAAAGTAATCGCCCATGTGATAGCCGGCGAACGGCAGCATCGCGAATGGGTCGCGCCTTACCTCGCCGATATTGCCGAATGCGGCGGCCGTCATCTCCGAGCCCATCGTCGCGGCCTGATAAACGCCGAATGCCCAGTTGAACGACTGCTGGATGAGCGGCACCACGGTGTTGCGTCGTCCTCCGAAAACAAATGCCGAAACGGGCACGCCTGCAGGATTATCAAAGTCCGCGTCCACGCTGGGGCATTGCGTGATAGAGGCCGTAAAACGAGCGTTCGGGTGTGCGGCGGGTTTCTCGCTCTCGGGAGTCCAATCGTTCCCCTGCCAGTCGATAAGGTGTGAGGGCGATTCGCCGTCGATGCCTTCCCACCAGACGTCACCGTCGTCGGTCAAGGCAACGTTGGTAAAGATCGTGTTCCCCTTGATGGTCTCCATCGCATTGGGGTTCGTGGCGTAATTGGTACCCGGGGCCACGCCAAAGAATCCCGCCTCGGGATTGATCGCTCGTAACCGCCGATTTTCATCCGGTTTGATCCACGCAATATCGTCGCCGATGGTCGTGACCTCCCAGCCTTCTTCCTGAAACGCCTTGGGCGGGATGAGCATTGCGAAATTCGTTTTTCCGCAGGCGGAGGGGAACGCGGCGCAGACATAATCCTTATTGCCGTCGGGCGATTTCACGCCGACGATGAGCATATGCTCAGCAAGCCAGCCTTCATCACGGCCGATATTAGAGGCGATCCGCAGGGCAAGGCACTTCTTGCCGAGCAGTGCGTTGCCGCCGTACCCCGATCCGTACGAAACGATCGACCTTTCTTCCGGATAATGGACGATGTATTTGTCTTTCGGGTCGGGAGAGCACGGCCACGGCACATCCGTCTGGCCGTCGGCGAGCGGCATACCCACAGAGTGGAGACACTTAACAAAATCTCCGTCGCCCATGGCATCAAGAGCTTTGTCGCCCATCCGGGTCATTATCCGCATATTGACGGCGACATACGGCGAATCGGTCAACTGCACGCCGAATTGCGATATCGGTGAACCGATCGGGCCCATACAGAAGGGGACAACATACATCGTCCGGCCCTTCATCGAACCGCTGAATTTAGGGTCGAGTATCGCCTTCATCTCACGCGGGGCCATCCAGTTGTTGGTCGGGCCCGCATCGCCTTTGGAAAGCGAGCAAATATACGTGCGGTCTTCGACGCGTGCTACGTCCGACGGATGCGAGCGGGCCAAAAAGCTGTTTGGCCGCTTTTCAGGGTTCAGCCGAATGAACGTCCCGGCGTCGACCATCTCTTCACAGAGCCGGTCATACTCTTCCTGCGACCCGTCGCACCAATAGACGGCATCGGGTTGACACAGGTCCACCATTTTCGCGACCCAGTTCGTTAATTTCTGGTTAGTAACATTGTCGGGGATATTCAGATCCGGCATAAGAGGTCTCCAATAATATCGAGCTTAAAGATTTCCTTAAATGAGAAAAGCGGGAAACGCCCCGCAGTATAAAAACTATTTCGAAAAGTTTAGCATAAACCTTCTAAATTGTTAACAATTCAGGCGGTTGTCGCGGCACCACGCCGAACGTACTGCCGGACGGTGTGAACCGCGACAGCGGCGATGATAATTACTCCGCCCGCGATCGCCCAGAACGACGGCCGTTCTCCAACAAACAGGAACACCCAAATGGGGTTGAGCAGCGGTTCTATGAAGCCGATAATGCTCGCATCCAGCGACCGCACGCCCGCCGCAACACCTTTGGTAAAAAGGATATATGCGACACCGATCTGAAATATGCCGAGAAATGCGACGGCTGCAAGATCGTTGGCGCCGAGACTCGCCGGCATATAAGGCAACACCAGCGGGATCATGACGATCACGATGATCAGGTTGCCGTAAAACACTGAAACGGCGGGGTTGCGCTGCAGCGTTCGCGGATGCCGCAAAAAGATAAAATAAAGGCCGAAGGCCACGCCCGAGATCAGCCCGGCAATATTGCCCGCGAATACATTCGGAGCCGTCGCCGATGACTGGTCCTCCAAAAAGAAGAGCCCCATCCCGACAAAACAAAATATGACGGTCACCACATCGCGGACACGAAACGGCTCCTTGAGAATGAAAGGTGCGAGGAGCAGAATGTAGACCGGCGCCGTGTACTGCAAAAATATTGCGTTCGCTGCCGTCGTATTTTTCGTCGCATAGACGAACGTAGTAAGTGTGATCGCGTAGAGGAGTGATGTAAATAACGTAAATAGGTCGAGCTTCAACCCCTTTTTATAAGTAAACGCGGCCACGATAATGGCGGCAAACAGCGACCTGCCGAGATTCACCGAAAAGGCATCCAGCGTCGTCAGTTTGATAAACAGCCCGCCCGTGCTCCACAATAGGACGGCGGCTATTACCAGGACGACCGGCAAACCGGTTACGCTGCGATCATTAGACATATCTCCACATTGAAAAGGGAAGTGTAGTGCTCAACATAACGGTTTGCAATATCCATACGGCCGCGGACATTGGATAATTTTCGGGGCAACCCGTTCATATTGACAGAGCTTCTTAACACCATTCAGGCGGCTACCGCCTCCTATTTGCGGGCTCCCGGGTTATCGCGCTCTTCCAATGAAATGCGTACACACAATTCCCACTTGCCCAAGGTTTTACCATTCAGGAGTTTATGAAAAACAAAATGTTGAGCAATTTAACGGCCATCATGGCCATTGTGTTTATGGTTGTGAGCGGTGCGATCGCACAGGAGTCTGACGGCGCTGTGACAAGATTCGACGACATCAACATCATTAATTTCGGCCAAATGGACGACCGGCTTTATCGCGGCGGGCAGCCGGAGCAGGACGATTACGCTGACCTCGCCGCACTCGGCATCGATACTGTCGTGGACCTGCGGGATGACCCGACCGAATATTCGAGAACTTCGGCTGAGGCCGCAGGCCTCAAGTATGTACATATTCCGATGAGCGGGTGGCAGTATCCGAAGGAACGTGACGTAAATTCATTCCTGGGTGTCGTGAACAATCCCGACAGCGGCAAGATATATGTCCACTGCAAAGCGGGCAAGCACCGCACCGGTTTAGCCGGGGCGGTTTACCGTCATAACGTCTACGGTTGGGATTACGACCAAGCCTATGGAGAAATGAAAAAGTACAATTACACCTCATGGCCGGTGCACTACAACATCAAGTCGTACGTAAAGAGTTACTATAAGCGTCCCAAGACGATGCGTTCTGTTAATGGGATGATCGCCCTTGAACGAGCCGCAGCCGAATCGAACTAACTTAGACGTGATGGATCAAAGAGAAAGCGGGACCGGGGTCCCGCTTTCTTTTATTTATTCGTATATCTTTGAAGCCCCTTTCTTCTGAGACCAATCGATCCCTTCTATATTATCGGGGTCCGATCTCATTATTTGCTCGCTGAGCCGGTCAGTGCTGAGATTAAGCTTCAGCGTGATGTAGTACACCATAGAGCCGACGGGGTTATCTTCGTCCTCCGGATCAAACCCGCGAACTTCGGCATCGATCTTGTAACGCTTAAATATCTTCTGCAGCCGAGTTCTCGTCAGCTCCGTGTTTCGCGTCTTAACTTTTAGCTCCATCGATCGATAGACCTGGTCAGATTCGTTATATTCCAGCAGCCACAACAGAGCGAGTGCAAAAAAGCACAGTGCAAGCCCAAGCTCCCAGCGACCGACGCCGGCCGCGAGGCCAAGTGCCAGACTGATCAGGAGTACAGTGATCTCTTTTGGATCGCGGATATTGGTCCTGAACCTTACCAGCGAGACGGCTGCAAAGATCGCAAATGCCCGAGCGGCATTGTCGCCGACGATCATCATCAGAGCCGCCGCCACCACCGACAGCAGGATCTGTGTTTGGGAAACAAAAAGGCTCCGTTTAAAAAGGTGAATGTCCTTACGCGGCCGAAACGCCAATATTCCGGACAGTACGACCGCCAAGGACAACCGGAAAAGAATGTCGACAAGATCCTCAAACCAGGTTTGCGGCGGGCCTGAGTCCGTCGATGCGGTCGAGGCGCCGCTCATCAGATCGTACAGCGGATTTCCCGAACTCTCCCCCGGGCTAGCCGCCGTCGGGACTTCCTGAGACTGGACAACACCGGCGGGGGCCGGTTGCTGTATCGGGGACACTATAC
>DATHVL010000287.1:0-2562 GCA_035461325.1 Pyrinomonadaceae bacterium | reverse complement strand
TCTCGATGTCGCAGGTGCGCAGCTGAAACGTTCGGTTGATCAGGTTAAGCGTCTTGCGTGCAAGATTTACCGGAAGGAACGGGCCGTAATAATGCCCGCCGTCTCGGACGACCTTGCGGGTGAGCACGACCTTTGGACATGGTTCGTTCGTGAGTTTCAGATGCGGGTACTGCTTGTCATCCTTGAGCATCACGTTGAAACGCGGCTTGTGTTTCTTGATGAGGTTCGATTCGAGGACTAGTGCTTCGACCTCATTATCGACCACCATGTACTCGAAATCGGCGATCAGCGCTTTTAGCTGGCGGGTCTTTAGGTCGACGTTTCGGGAGGCCTGAAAATACGAACGGACGCGGTTGCGGAGGTTCTTTGCCTTACCGACATAGATGATCTTCCCGGCCGAGTTCTTGTGGATATAGATCCCGGGCTGGGTCGTGAGATTTTTGATCTTCTCCGCAAGCGTCATACCCAAAGTTTACCCCAGCGTTCGCCAAATAAAGAAAATGCCCGCCGGCGGTGTGTTGCGCCGGGCGGGACTTTCGGCGAAACTTCATACGATAGTGCCGACGTTACTTACAAGATCGCCGCGTGTGGCGGCGGAGGTTATCCGCCGCGGAGGGCTAGTTGCGTTCCCGACCGAGACCGTATATGGGCTCGGCGCGGATATTTTTAACCCGGCGGCGATCGCTCGTATCTTTGAAGCAAAAGAGCGGCCGTCGGACAATCCCTTTATCGCGCATATCGGCCGGCGGGAGCAGGTAGCTCTTTTGGCCCCAGGGGTATCCGATTCTGCTCGGGCTTTGATCGATCGATTTTTTCCGGGCCCGCTGACAGTAGTGCTACAGCGTTCCGGGGCCGTTCCGGATATCGCAACGGCGGGGCTTGATTCTATCGGAGTAAGGATGCCGGGAAACGAGCTTGCAAGGGAGTTTATCTCACTATGCGGGACGCCGCTCGCGGCCCCCTCGGCGAATCTGTCGGGCAGGCCGAGCCCGACGACTTGGGAGGCGGTCCGCGAGGACCTCGATGGCCGGATCGACTGCATTTTGCAGGGTGACAGCACCGAGATCGGGCTGGAGTCTACGGTAGTGGACTGCACGGTCGAGCCGCCCGTACTGTTGCGACCGGGTGCCGTTTCGCTGGATCAACTGCGTGAGGCCGTTCCTGCGATCGCGGCGTTGACGAAAGTTCCCGACGGGCCGCTTCCGAGCCCGGGGTTGCGGCATCGGCACTACTCGCCGCGGGCCGAGGTGATCATAATTGAGGGGGCAATGGCGAGTGGCCCGGGCGAGCGATCGGCCTTTATCGGGTTAACGCCGGTGCCGGGAGTTTTCGAGATGTCCGAGATCTGCGTGTCGGTAAATGAATATGCACGGCGGCTCTTCGAGTTCTTCAGAGAATGCGACCGTGCAGGCATTGCAACCATCTATTGCCAAGCGGTTCCGGAAACGGGACGCGGAGCGGCGCTGATGGACCGTATCCGTCGTGCGACAATGCGCTGATCAGCGAAGCCGTACCGCGACGATATCAAGCTCACCGTTTCCGGAAAGGACTTCGACATTGAGGGCGGTGTCATTTGTCAGATGGTGTAATTGCTCGGGCCGCACCAACAACAGCAGCGGCCCGCCGCCGGCTTCGGCAAGAGCAACCGGGATATCGGCGTTTCCGGCAAGACGGCGCTGCGTGCCGTCAGGGTTTCGCAGCACGCGGCCCGCGGCATAGAATTCGGCGTTGTGAGAGATGGTGAGGAACCCGACAACCGGACGATCGGAAAAGCCTCGTTCATCGGCGTCGGCGATAAGGCGCTTGACGGAATCGGCGTCGGCGAAACCGGGCAGGATGAATGTAATGATCGACGCGATCACTATCAAGGTGATTGCCGCCAGTCCCTTTACGGCTGCGGCGCGGCCAGCTGATCGCAGAGCAAAGCGATGGGCGCTCGTTGCAGCGATGACAATGGCGGCCGGAAGTGCCGGGAGAATATAGCCGGGCAGCTTCGAACCGCTGAGAGAAAAGAAGACGAGCGGCACGAGCATCCACGCCCAGGCAAAAGTCGTCAGCGGATCGAGGGACTTGGCCGGGGGCAGCGGATAGAGGCCCCGAAGCGTTCGCCATACGGAAACAAAGAAGAAAGGGATCCACGGAATCGTCATCAGCGGCAGCACCCACCAAAAGAAATGAAACGGCTGGGGGTGGCGATATTTGTTTGATGTGTAGCGTTGGAAATGATGTTGGACGAAGAACTGATCAATGAACTCCCAGCCGTGTCGGAGATACATCGGAAGATACCACGTCGAGGCAACGGCGACGGCCAGCAAAGTGCCCCACACGACGCTCACGAACAGAGCGGGGCGGGGCATTTTCCGCATCAGGACGTGGTAGAAAGCGACTATCGCGAAAGGAAAAACGAAGCCGATGAGTCCTTTAGCAAGTACGGCGACGCCCATAAAGAGGTAGAACGCCGCCAGGCCCCAATTGCGGTTTTTCTTTGATGCCGCCTGGTCGAATACAAAAAAGCCGACGAGCGATGCCGTGATCGGAAAGGTCAGAATGATGTCGAAACTC
>DATHVL010000286.1:0-8966 GCA_035461325.1 Pyrinomonadaceae bacterium | reverse complement strand
CCCACTCAAATCGCACGCCCTTGAGCGCTCCCTGCGTGCCGACCGGCATGAAGACGGGCGTCTCTATTACCGACCGCCGTGTGACGAGCCGGCCGAGACGAGCCTCACCGTCGCGGGCCTCGATCTGCCAATCGATCGGCTTCATTTCGACGCGGCTCCGGCGGAGCTCGAACGCCCGATCAGAGCCCAGAGATTCGGCGAGCCGATCGCGATCTCGGTCGCGATCTTGCCGTTCT
Organism: Pyrinomonadaceae bacterium; assembly: GCA_035461325.1. Classification (GTDB taxonomy): domain Bacteria; phylum Acidobacteriota; class Blastocatellia; order Pyrinomonadales; family Pyrinomonadaceae; genus OLB17. Next base: position 8,730 of record DATHVL010000286.1, on the reverse strand, counting down.
CATCGATGAGGATACCCGACGGGGTGCCGGACATTCCGTATTGCACCGCGCGTTTATAGTTAGCGTCGAGAACGATCGGAGAGCGGAGCCCAAACTCGCGATGCACCTCCGGATCGCCGTCTGAGAAGATCAGGATCTGCGGGTCAGACTCCGTCCTCTCGGTTTCCCACGCCTTTATCTCGTCGATCATCGTGCGGCAATGCGGGCAAGAAAGGCTCCAGAAGAAAACCAAGGTGCGGCGGCCCCGGAAAAAGTCGGGACCGATCCGGCCGCCGTCCAGAGTTTCGAGCTCGATGTCGGGAACGCTCTTTCCGATCTTGAGCGGCTTTGCCAGCGGGTTAGGAAAATACGCCGGCTTTCCGTTAAAGCTCGCCGCCTTTACCTTTAAGGCAAGCTCGCGTATCGCGCGGTCGCCCACCGCCGGGTGGCTCGCGACCGTTCCATCGGCGTTTACCAGCAACGCGGTCGGCGTCCATTTTGCAAAGGCCTTTTCGCCCAGTTCCTTGTTCTTCTGCAGCAGTACGTCGGCATCGCCGAACTTGTCAATATTTTCGTCGGCGGTGCCACTGCTTATCATCATGAATGTAACCTTACCGTCGAGTTCGGCCTTCCACGATTCGATCTCGGGGAACAGTTCGCGGCACGGGCCGCATGTCGGACCGACGAAGAAGAAAAGAACAGGTTTTGCTCGGGCGAGAAGATGATCGAACGCAACAATTCTGCCGCGAGTATCAGCAAGCTGGAAATCGGGGAAATGTGCTCCGATCGGCAACGCGTCCGACGGGTTCCCCGCATCGTTCCGTTCCTCGGGCGAACCATCCCCGCCTAATATCTCGAGCATCTCGATCCGCCGCATTAATTGCGTCTGGGTAGCGGAGATCCCTTGCAGGTAGTGCAACGCGGTGAAGACCGCGATGACGACCGTGATCAACATCGCAGAAAGCCCTAGGCCGGATCCATATGCCGGCATCAGCTCGGCTTGAAAAACGGGCCCTACATATATGACCGCCAACGCCAGCAACAAAAAAGCTACGTTGCGAATGATGCTCGTTTTCCCGACTGGTTCGCTGTGGAGCTGGCCAAAGCAGTGGCAATCCGGCTCGTTGCCCTTGGCGGCCTGATAGGTCATTCCCGCCGTAAAGATGCCGAGCAGCGACGCTGCCCCTATCGCCCCCCACCAAGCGGCCGGGGCAAAGAGCAGCATCACCCCGAAAGTGAGCTCAGCTATCGGCAGCAAAACCGCTACGATGCCGGCGAGCGAAGCAGGAACTCCAAAGTCCGTCGCGGCTTTACGAGTTCCGGCGGGGTCGACTATCTTGCCCGTCGCCGCGAGCGCAAATACTGCAAACAGGAAAAGTCGGATCAATATGAACAAGATTTCCATGGGTGATCAGGCGGCCGCCTTTGAACGGGTCTTGTGCCGTTCCTTTAATCTAATCGGCGTCGCAAAAAATTCAAATTCGTCCCTAAGACGGTTCTCAATATATCGAAGATATGAAAAATGCAGCCCCGCTTTGCTGCCTCCGGATGTGAATAAAATGAACAGCGGGGGCCTGAGCCCGCCCTGCGTAATATATTGCACCTTCATCCGTGACACCCCGCCCTTGACCGGCGCTGGGGTTGAACCTCCCTTGGGCTGCGTGACATTCTCCTCAAAAAATTTGTTCAGCCGAGAGGTGGTGATCCTCAGATTTCGCGCCACGTTGGCCTGAGCGACGAGGGGCAAGATCTTGGAAACGCGCTGGCCTGTCAACGCCGAGATCGCGATCATCGGGGCCCAGTCCAGGAACTTCATCTGACGGCGAAGGCTTCGCTCAAATTCGTAGATCGTGTTCGTCTCTTTCTCATCGAGAGCGTCCCATTTATTAACGGCGATTATCACCGAACAGCCGGAGTCGACGGCGTAACCGGCGATGTTTGCGTCCAGATGCGTCACCCCCTCGACGGCGTCGATGAGGATTATGGCGACGTCGGCGCGCTCGAGCGCCTTTTTGGCCATGATGACCGAGAGCTTTTCGGCCATCTCGGTCGTCTTGCCCTTGCGGCGGATGCCTGCAGTGTCGATTATCCTAAACTTCTGCCCGTCGACCTCGAGCGTGGTGTCGATCGCATCGCGAGTGGTACCCGCTAAGGGCGAGACGATCACGCGCTCTTCGCCCAGCAGCTGATTTAGCAGCGACGACTTCCCTACATTCGGCCGTCCGATTATTGCGAGTGAGATCTCATCGGAGGGAGCTTCTTCCTCCTCATCATCAAATGAAAGTGCGTCAAAAACTTTATCGAGAAGATCGCCGACCGACGTCCCGTGTTCAGCGGAAAGCGGGGTCATCTCGAAACCGAACTTATAGAACTCGGTAGCTTCCTCTTCAACCTTTCGTGATTCGGATTTGTTAGCGGCGATAAAGATCGGCTTTCCGATATTGCGGAGATAGACCGAGATCTCTTCGTCGAGCGGCGTCGCCCCGGCCCGGGCATCTACTACCCAAATGATCGCCTCGGCCTTATCGATGGCAAAGCCGGCCTGTTTGAAGATATTCGCGGGGATTATCGCTTCATCGTCGGGAACAATGCCGCCGGTATCGACCAGCTCGAACTTCCGGGCCTTCCACTCGACATCGCCGTAGATGCGGTCGCGTGTGATCCCGGGCTGATCGCCCACGATAGACTTGCGCGACCCCGTCAAGCGGTTGAACAGCGTGGATTTACCGACATTTGGCCGGCCGATTATAGCGACCAGAGGTTTTTCAGACATTGATAACTCAATTTGGCGGCGAAACCGAGGCTTTGACCCCAAGCGGCTTCAATGCAAGAATGATGCGACTCCCGCAGTTTCCTCCCTTACAGTAGCAAAAGTAAGCTTACGCAATTCATAAAGTAGAGTAAACCTATGCCGCACACTCGCCGATCATCAACAACATCGATACTGGCTCTCACTCTGCTCGCGCTCGTGGCTCTGGGCTGCGGTGACCTGACCGAGCGCCTTTCGGGCAGCGAAAATGCGAATGCAGAAAATACCGCCGTATTGAAAACAAATAGTGCTCCCGAGGCAAAAACCGGCCCGATGGACGCCGGGCTGTGCGCGAACGAGTATTACCCTGTCGAAACCGACATTAAACGCTCATACCGGATCACCGGCGATGCCGCGGCAAATTATGTTCTCTCACAGGAACCCGCAGGCGAGGACGGGTTTGCCGAGATACGGGAATTCGGCTCCGGCTTGACGGTACGCAACAATTGGATCTGCACGCCGGAAGGGCTAAGGACCGCGGAATATCGCAATGCAATGTCGATGGCGAACGGGGATTTTGAAATGAACACGCTCAAGAGCAGCGGCGTTACACTGCCGAAGGTGTGGGAGCAGGGCAAAGAGTTTGAGGCGAGTTACACCGTAAATGCCTCGATAAAAGCCGGGCCCGTCTCCGCCGCGGCCGACGGCACCGTCCTCCTAAAAAATCGTATCGCCGCGATGAATGAAAAAGTGAGCGCCGGAGGTAAGGAATACGATGCCGCCCGCGTAGATACCACTATCGAGATCGATCTCAAAATGGGCGGGCAGACGATACCGAAGACATCCGTCACCACGAAGAACTGGTACGCGCCGGGCATCGGCCTTGTGAAACAGGAAACGGGCGGACGCTTTGGCCGGCAGGTTGTGGAATACGTCGGCAACAAATGAGGTTCGGCCCGGAATGCCGTGGGGCAAACCGGGCCGAAGTTGTCGTTACTGCTTACGAATTAGTAGCGAATAACGTTAATGATCGCCGAGATTATCGTACCGAGTATGTTGTACCCGCCATTATTGTATTGGCCATAGCTTTGCTGGCCGTAATAGCCGTCTTCGTAGCCGCGGCGGAAGCCTTCACGGAAGTAGTAGCTATATTCGTCCATCGAGACGTAGTAGCTGTCATATCCGTATGAAGCGTCCATATAGCCGTAAGATCCGTCCGGGTTATAGCCCCATCCGTCCTGACGGTCCGCCTGGCCCGACCAGTACCCTTCCTCATAGCCTCTCTGGACAGCTTCCTGAAGCATCTGAGCACCGTACTGGCTGGTGTAGTAGTACTGGCCGTTACGATAGTACTGATGATCGTAGATCATGTTGTCGTAATAGCGAGCCTGCTGAAGCCTTAGACGGTCCTGTTGGATACGCTGCCAGTAACGCTGCTGATACTGCATGTATGCCTGACGTCGCTGCTGCTGTAGTTGACGCTCCCGCTGAAGCCGGACATTTTCCCAGTTATTCCAGCGCTGGTTGTACTGCCGCCAAGCCTGCTGCTGCAACTGCTGCTGCTGCTGGCGATCATATCGCTCATAGCTGCGGCGTTGCTGTGACTGCTGGGCCTGACGCTGTTGGATCGGCGCCTGCTGGACCTGGCGGCTCTGCTGCTGCTGCCATACCTGCTGCTGCTGACGCTGCTGCGTTTCACGCTGGGCCTGGACCTCGCGTTGCTGTTGCTGCTGGATCTGGCGTTGCTGTTGCTGCTGCCATACCTGCTGCTGTTGACGCTGTTGGGTTTCGCGCTGGGCCTGAACCTGACGCTCCTGCTGCTGCTGGACCTGGCGGCGCTGTTGCTGCTGCCTCACCTGCTGCTGTTGTTGAGCTTCGCGTTGTGCTTGAACCTGACGCTGCTGCTGTTGCTGCTGGATCTGGCGCTGTTGTTGAGCCTGCCTCACCTGCTGCTGACGTTGGGCGTTGTCGTTCTGAACGGGACGCTGTGTCTGCCGTTGGACCGGTGCATCCTCCTTCTTTTGCTGTTCCTGCTTGGTCTCGGTTTCTTGTTGAACACGCCCGCGGGCGCGCTGAGCGTCGGCATCAATGCTTAAGCCAAGGAGCAGCATTGCGCCGATCAGCGACGGGCCTGTTATCTTCTTCAAAGTATTGGTGTTCATAGTTCCCCTTGTGTTGTTCTTCCTATACGGAAAGATTACATCGCCCTTAATACTGCAATACACGTACCATGGGTACCGTAGCCCGTATATACAGCTGTTTTGCGTGTGAAACCGGGGTTTTAGCACGAATTCGTGCGTGCGGTTAGACGTTTTCGGAGGCGGTCATCCTCGGGTGAATTCATAGGCCACGTGGATCCGAAGTGCCCCTTCGGCGATCTCGTGGCGTATGCCGACGGCACGCATTCGCAGCTCACCGGAGTTCTGTACCGGAAGTTGAAATGACAGCTTGTCGAGCTTAAAGATCTCGATCGGATTTATCTTGCGGTCGATCGAACTTTGTACCATCCGTGCGATCACGGCGCTGCCCACGCCGCCGGTGCCCGCCATCGAAACATTGCTCACCCGAGCGTATGCCGTGAGCCGTTGGTTTGCTTCATCAAATACCAGGTCGATGTTCGTTTGCGCCCATCCGGAAAACGCGACGCAGCCGACCAGCGGCGGATTGTAATTACCGGTGAAAGCGAGCGGTGCCCAGATCTTCCCTTCGCGGAAACGCACCGCCGTATTCACGCCCTCAACCTGCCGCTGAAGACGAATGCTGTCGGGGCAGACCGCGCTTGTCGTCGAGGCATATTTGGCATTGATAAACTCCGGTCCGTCGGAAGTGCCGTTTAACGCGCCGATCGAAAACTCCGGCGGGGGGCCGCTCTCAAGCAGCGATCCGATCACCGTATCGAAGAAATGTTCGTTGAGCGTCAAGGTGACCTCGGCACGCTGAGCGTCAGCCGTGCCTATAGAGATTGCGAGCAGAAGAAATAGCGCGAAGATCCGTGTTTTCATAGCAATGCCTCAAATGTGCGGGACTCAGGGTTCTTGGATGCGGAAAAGCGCCGCCGTTTTGCACGGTTAGAGCCCGAGCCTGACGATGTCGTGGATACGGAGCAGGCCTACGCATCGTTCATCCCCGTCCACCACCGGAAGAACCGAGATCTGGGATGGTCGGTCCTCCATCAAACGCATCGCCTCATAAGCCAGTGCGTCGGGCGAGGATGTGATCGGCGAGACGGTCATCATCTCAGCTGCGCTCAGCGTTCCCAGCTGTTCCGGCGGCGTGCGTTCGATGGTCCTGCGCAGGTCGCCGTCGGTCACTATGCCGATAAGACGGCCGTCGTCGATGACGTTCACGGCCCCAAGAGACGCGTCCGAGATCGCCTTTACCACGGCGAGCCAACCGGCAGCCGGCGAGACCTCCGGGCTCTTCTGCATAATATCTGCAACACGCACGGTCAGGCGTTTTCCGAGTCGGCCCGCGGGGTGATTGGCGGCAAAATCTTCAGGCGTCAGCCCCTTTGCCTCCATCAGGGTCATTGCAAGTGCATCGCCGATCGCAACGGCCACGGTTGTCGACGTGGTCGGTGCCAGGTTCAGCGGGCATGCCTCTTTGTCGACGGACGAATCGAGGACGACGTCGGATTGCCGTGCCAGCGTGGAATCGAGGTTGCCGACAATCGATATTATCGGCACCGAACGCTTCTTAAGGGCGGGGAGCATCGCGATCAGCTCATCCGTCTCGCCGGAATTGCTCAATGCGATGATCACATCTCCGCGGGTCACCGCCCCCAGGCTGCCGTGCATGGCGTCAGAGGGATGCAGAAATACGGCAACGGTGCCGGTGGAGGTCATCGTCTGAGCGATCTTCTGCGCGATGACGCCCGATTTCCCCACGCCCATCACGATAACCTTGCTCTCGCAGCCGGCGAGGAGTTCAACGGCACGCTCAATGGAGTCGGGGTCGAGACGCTCGGCGGAGCGCTCGATAGCGGCAGATTCGAGCCGAAGCAGTTCGACGACCTTTTGGTAGTTTTCGCCCACGATGTGAAGTTTGCTGAATCATTCAGAGTTTGGCAAGCAACGGCTAGCTCGAAGTGGAGGGGAGGGGCTTAAAGACGTCCAGCACGATCCGCCAATGCTTGCCGTCGAATTGCCAAACCTGCAGAAAATTGCCGGTTTCGAGAACGGCACCGCCATCCGTTCGGCGATAGCGGCCGTCCACATATGCAAGGTCGCGTGTGCCGATAAACGCGAGGCGCTTGTTGATCTCCATCCGGCCTTTCGTATCTTTCAATGCATCGGATATGTTCTTCGAGCCTGTGATCGGCGGACGTCCTTCCCGAAGCATTCGGATATCCGGTGCCGCAAAGCGCTTGTATGCTGCACTGAGAGTACCGCGCCCGGCCATTTCATAGAAGGGTACTGCGGCGTCTCCCGCTTCGTGATCGGCGAGTTTCGCGGTCGAGCCTGCCGCTCCCGACCATTCCTTTTGCGGTGTGGAACGAGGCGGATGCGTGACGCCGATGTCTAGGATCACCCGATACTCGCCGGTCGATTGCCGCTGCCATATCGATGCGAACTGGCCCACGGCCTCGGGCTGAGCATTTCCTCCTTTCGGACACAGTTCCCACGGGCCGGTCGTGTAACCGATGACACCGTTCGAAGACACCCCTGCGATCTCGGGGTACCACGCGAGTGTCGAATCCCACTCCTCCTGCGTCTGCCACCAATCTCTGCCTATCACGCGGTCGGGCATAAACAGTACTGCACCGTTCGCCATGTGATCGAGAAACGCGGCTTTGACGCCCCGCTCACGAGCCGCAGCGGCAAAGGCCCGCTCGGCCGCAACGATCTTTTCCAGATCTGATTGGGCCGCCGCTGAGACCGCGAGCCCGATGATGAGAGCAAAAATTGCAGCACGCATATGCCGTGAGTTTACCACGCCGGGCAACATAAAGACGCTGCCGGCGTGGGGCAGCGCCTTTAGTTCGCTTAACTACTCAACTGTGACGAAATCCGTTCCGGTCCGGCCAAAGGTTTCGGGAGCATACATCTCCTCGGCCTTGGCCGGCGGCACGACGAATCTACCCGGGGTCGTGGCACGCGTCACATAGGTGTAGTTGTAAACTCCTTCCCACAGCAAGGATGCGAAGGCTTCGGCACGTTCGTCGCGGAAGTTCTGATGTTCGAACCAATTGGCCCGCCACCAGAAATAGTTTCGCCCCATCGAACGGCTTCCCATTTCGATCACGCCCGTGTTGCCGCCGCCTGTGTCGCCCGGGATAGCTTCCGTAACTGCGAGCCCGGGGTTGAGTATCTCAAGCCCGGCGGGCAGGCTGTCAACAAGTGCGACGTGGTATCGCCGGGCCTGGGCCACCATCGTCAACCGGACGCGGACGCGGGCACCGGCCTTCATCGTCCAGCTTCCGTCAGCGTTCTGAACGACCTCGGACGGATCGTCGATCGCTTCATACTTACGCAGCACGGTGAACCCGTAATCCGCGGGATCGAGTTTGAGGTTTCGCGGTGCGTACTTCATCCCGATACGGTAATAAAGCCGTCCCGCGCCCTGACGATCGAGTATGAGGTTCGAAGTCCCGCCCTGATCGACCAGATATGACATCGGAATGTTCAGCTGGTTCGAATCGACCGACCGGCCCTTGAACGCCTGTTCGCCGGCGTATGTATTGCCCAGCCAAACCCTCGTTACGAAATCGGGCGTGACTCTCTCGAACGCATCGAAATATTTATCGAGCGCGAGCAGGATGAATACGTTCTCCTGTGTCGAGCCCCAATGCCCTTTCTTGCGATGGGCGAGCAGGCCGCGAACAAGCTTCGGCACGAGATCGTCGGCTGCAGATTTTGTCCCGGGCTCGGCGGTCTGACTCGCTCGTACCCGAAGGAACGATTCGAGCAGGACGCCGTCAGCACGGCGGTTCGAATGCATCACCAGCCAGCCGCCGTCATCGAATTTAGTGATGAAGTTTGCCGCCGCGGCCGTCTCGGTGG